>CACYRM010000071.1 GCA_902776845.1 Oscillospiraceae bacterium | reverse complement strand
TCAGATTATAAACCCTTTTATCAGGCGGGAAATATTGCGACGGCATAATTAATAAAATATTTTTACTTTTGAAACCTTACGGTCATTCAGTCCGGGTCTTTCTCCGTCATAAACTTCCTTCTGTAACTCTCCCATACCATCGCCATGGAATCATCATATTCAGAATCGGTTTTTCTGTACGGATTGTCGTTATTTTCGAACTGCACTGCAACCTGATTGATCAAAAGATCCTTATTGCTGCTGCGTATATAGTTCTTGTCATACTTGATGAGATAATCCTCTATCACAGCTCTCCTGTTTCCGTGAAGATAGTTCGAGAATTCTTTTGATTCTTTCATGCCGACCTCCATAATTCCGCTCCCGGGATAATGCCGGATGCTTCCCCGCCGTTTTTATGATCTGTTGTAAATAATGTTAGCACACCGCGATGTTTTTCCTGAATATAAAAGCCCCGCAGGAATCCTTTCCCGCGGGGCCGCAGTTTTTCGAAAAAAGATATCAGTCGTCTATAGACTTGTCGGTTGCTCTCTTATAGATTGCTTCGACTTCCTTGCCGGGAGCCTTGGTTGCCAAGGTTACAACGACTGCGATGATGAGACCGCAGATGAATCCGGGAACGATCTCGTAAATGCCGGTGTTGGAAATGACAGCCGGGCTGATCGTGCTCGTGAAAAGAAGGAGCCATGCGATATCGACAACTGCGCCGCCGATGATGCCGGCAACAGCGCCTGCATAGTTAAAGCGCTTCCAGAACAATGAGAGGATAACGACAGGACCGAATGCCGCACCGAAGAGACCCCATGCGTTCTCGACCATGTTCATGATATCTGCTGCCCAGGACTGTGCATTGTCGAGACCCTGGCGTGCGATGAAGAATGCAACGACAGCAACGATGATAACGACGATACGGCCGATCCAGAGCATCTCGCTGTCGGATGCCTTGTTCTTGCGTACGAGAGGCTTATAGATGTCACTCGTGAATGCGGAAGATGCGACGAGAAGCTGTGAGTCCGCCGTGGACATTGCTGCGGCAATGATCGCTGACAGAAGGATTCCCGCGATGAAGCCCGGGAAGATCCTGCTTACGACTTCGATAAAGATGTTCTTTCTTGCGTCGGGAAGAAGGAGATCGGCAAGAGCCGTTCCGTCACTCATGACAAAAGTCCTTCCGAGGTAAGCGATAACCGCAGCAGCACCGAGAGTAAGGATAACCCAGACGATGGCGACTGTAGCGGATTTCTTGATCTGTGAAGGCTTCTCGATCGACATGAAGCGGACGAGGATATGAGGCATACCGAAGTAGCCTAAGCCCCAGCCGAGACCTGTGACGATCTCCTGCCAGGGAGCAACGAAAGGATCTGTGCCGAACGCATCGACACCTTCCTTGAACGCGCCGTAATATGTAGGGTCATACTGACCGACTGCCTGCATAACGATCGGAACAGCGAGAAGCGCGATGAGCATCATGATGCCCTGGAAAAAGTCAGTCCAGCAAACAGCCTTGTAACCGCCCATGAAGGTGTAGATAAGGATCAATACAGCGAATAAGATCATAGCAAGATGCGGGTTGTCAGAAAGAGAAGGAATGACCGATGTGAATACCGCAGTTCCTGCAACGAAGCCAGATGCAACATATACAGTAAAACTGATGAGGAAGATGATAGCGCAAACGACCTTCAGTACCGGGCTCTGGCTTGCGAATCTGTTAGTAAGATACTGTGGAAGCGTGATCGAGTCACCGGATGCTTTGGAGAAACGGCGGAGCCTTGTGGCAACGAATATCCAGTTGGCCGCTGTTCCTAATGCAAGACCGATACCGATCCATACCTGTCCCATACCGAACGCGAAAAGCGAACCAGGGAAACCCATCAAAAGCCAGCCGCTCATGTCCGACGCCTGCGCACTCATCGCAGTAACGAAAGGACCCATGTGACGTCCGCCAAGGAAATACTCTTTTTCGTCCCCGCCCTTGCTCTTGAAGAAGAAGAAAATTCCGATACCAAGGACAACGACGAAATAGAGTATAAAAGCAATTAACTTGTCCATAACATACTCCTTTGGAAATCTTGTTCTAAAACTATTGCATTATAACAGAAAACACTCTAATACACTAAAGTAATATCACCCTAATTGCCTCCTTCCCTTTGTCTCCTTTCAATATCAGTCCAATTAAAAGAAACATATGTTTGCTATGATGGTTTTTATCATTCAGCAAAGGAGGAAACATATGGATTACAACGAAGAATTGCATCAGCAGGACTTACAAAGACTTAGGGGATTGCGCTTGATCGATGATGACTTCATGACAGCATGTTTCGACAATTACATTGAAGGCGCACAACTCCTGTTGAATATCATTCTGGACAGAAATGATCTCACAGTTACAGAAGTCAGAGCACAAAAGGTGATGAAGAATCTTTGTGGCCGAGACGTATGGCTAGATATCTATGCTATGGATACAAACTGTATCAGGTATAACGTTGAGGTACAGCGTGCAGATAAGGGCGCTGACAGGAAAAGGGCAAGATATCATTCAAGCATTATGGATGCTGATATGCTGAAAGCCGGAGAGGATTATTCAATGATTGATGAGAGCTACGTTATCTTCATTACAGAGAATGATGTGCTTGGCTGGGGATTGCCTGTTTATCATGTTGAGAGACATATTGATGAATGTAATTTCTTGCCATTCGATGACGGAGAACATATTATATACGTGAATGGTGAATTGAGACCTTCCAATACAGCTCTTGGCAAGTTAATGATCGATTTCTTTTGCACAGATGCTAATAATATGAACTACAAAGAGTTGTCGGATAGGGTCAGATTTTATAAAGAAACAGAGAAAGGGGTTAATACTATGTGCAAAGCAATGGACGATATGAGAAATGATGTCAGGATTGAGAATGCCCGCAAGATGATAGACAGTGGAAAACTTTCTCTTGAAGATATTGCAGAATTTTCCGGTCTCTCGATTGAAAAAATAAGGGAACTTGCCGGTAATAAAACCGCTTAATCTACTAAGAAACCAATTTGTTTCGGGTTGCTTCTGTATTCGAAGCAGCCCGTTTTTTATTTTGCTTATCTTTATCTCTTCTGAGACAGAATAAACAATGGAGATCACCAAATGCTAATCCCACAGAACCATAACCATCGATTTAAGGAATATTTAAGAAACATATAACTAAAATCTCAGGAAAATAAAGCTCCCGGGCTATAAAGTATAGTCAGAAAGATCATAAAGGCGGTCAGAAAAATGACTAAGGCAAAAAATAATTACGGAAGATTCCTCCTGCTCTGGGCAGGAGAATTCATATCATCAATCGGCGGAGGGTTAACAAGCTTCGGCCTGGGACTTTATATTTTCCAGAAGACAGGAAGCGCTGCTGATATGGCAATGTTAACTCTCCTCGGATTCCTACCGGGACTGATCCTCAAAGTGCCCGCCGGAGTTCTTGCGGACAGATATGACAGACGTCTTCTTATGATGATCGGAGACGGGCTCTCGGGCCTCGGCGTATTGTTCATCCTGATCTGCATGCTCCGGGGGGAAGCCGCGCTCTGGCAGATCTATCTCGGAACCACGGTCAGCTCTGTTTTCTCCGCGCTTCTCGAACCTTCATATACCGCAACGATTACTGACCTTCTGACCAAAGAACAGTACTCCAAGGCAAACGGTCTGGTATCGATGGCAGGCTCTTCGAGATATATCTTCTCACCTGTCATCGCGGGTTTCCTTCTCTCGGTCAGTGACATCAAACTGATCCTCATCATCGATATCTGCACATTCTTCCTCACAGTCGTTGCAGCGGCAATCGTAAGAAGCGGAATTAAGACAAGCATAAAGAGCGAACCCGAACCGTTCTTCAAGAGCATGAAGGAAGGCTGGGCCGCCGTAACTGCCAGAAAAGGTCTTGTCGTACTGGTCGTTGTGTCTTCCCTGATCTGCCTCTTCATGGGTGTCTTCCAGGTCCTCGGTGAACCTTTCGTGCTGTCATTCTCGGATTCAAAGACACTCGGAATCGTTGAGACATCAGCAGCTTCAGGCATGCTCGTCACGAGCATAATCCTGGGCATCAAGGGTATTAAGAAAAACTTTGTAAGAGCGCTCTGGCTGGGTCTTGCGGTCTCCGGATTAGGAATGGCACTGTTCGCCGTCTGCGAGAATCCTTATGTCATCTGCGCTTTCGGATTCCTGTTTTTCGCTGCATTGCCGTTTGCGAACAACAGTCTGGATTACCTTGTCAGGACCAATATTCCCGATGAGCTTCAGGGCCGCGCATGGGGCTTTCTCGGATTCATCTCACAGCTCGGATATGTGGCCGCATACGGTCTCAGCGGAGTTACCGCGGACCTGGTCGGCAAGGTTGCCGGCGGCGGTGTCGGAAAAGGTTCCGCTATTACCGTAACCTGCGCAGGCATCTGCCTCATTATAGTTGCGCTGGTAATGTCGAGGATAAAGAAGATCCGCGAACTCGAGAATGTTCCGGAAGAAAACGGACAAAAGACCGCTTAAAGCTTCTTCACCATCCAGTAAGAATCAACCGAGCTTCCATCCCTGTATCTCATGCTGTCAGGGAGCGTTCCGCACTTAACAAAACCAACGGATTCATATAAAGCAACTGCGCCTTCATTCACGGTAACAACTTCCAGTTCCGCCTGGGTGTAACCGAGTTTCTTTGCTTCATCAAGTACTGTTCCGAGCATCAGTCTGCCAATGCCTCTGCCGCAGTACTCACGGTAGAGAGCGATAGCGATCATGCATCTGTGCCTGTATCTGACGGAAGATCCGACACTCATAAGAGAGCAGTTGCCGATATGTCTGCCGTTATCAAAAGCCAGGAGCAGAAGCTCTCTTCCGGATTCATTTTTCCGTGCGATGAAAGCCCTCTCCTCATCAGGTGTCATGGTGATCTCATCAGGCTCGCAGATAAGATACGCAGACTCGGTATTTGTGACTTTCAGGTACTTCAAAAGGTCTTCCGCGTCAGTCTCCACGGCGCTGCGCAGTTCGATCACCGCGCCCGTTTTATCTTTAACTTCTATGCTGTCAAATCTCATTTTTCTTCATCTCCGATAGAAATATTAATCTATTATACTGATTTTGTTTGAAGTAATATCAAGGTCCGTGGCTAACGTTTTTTGCTGTGATACAATGAAAGTACAAAAGCGGAGGATATCTGATGGAGCTTTTCAAGGTTTTTATTTGTGAGGACGAGAGCATCGTGCGCGAAGGTCTGCGCGATATGATCCCGTGGGAGAAGTATGGCTTCGAATTCGTCGGAGACGCTCCCGACGGCGAGATGGCCCTGCCCATGATCCGCAAGCTCAAGCCGGATGTCCTCATCACCGATATCACCATGCCTTTCATGGACGGACTTTCCCTGAGCAAGACCGTCACCAAGGAACTTCCCGACATAAAGATAATCGTTATCTCAGGGTACAGCGATTTCGAGTATGCGCGGAAAGCCATCGAGATCGGTGTCGAGCAGTATCTCTTAAAGCCTGTCACCAAGACCGACATGATCAACGCGCTGGAAGGCGTACGCAAGAAGATCACCGAAGAGAATGAACAGAAGGACTATGTGAAGCTCTACGAACAGGAATTCAAGAAGTTCGAGAGACTGTCCCACAGGGTATTTTTCGAGAAACTCGTTGAAGGATCATTATCCGTACAGGAGATCTATGAGGAGGCTGACAAGCTTCACCTGAACCTTGCAGCAGACGGATATAACATTGTTATCTTCTCGATAAGAGACCTCGATCAGTCGACATATTCCGATGAGGCATCCGGCGTTACCGAGAGCCTCTTAAGCCAGTTCATGCAATATCCTGACTACATCATTTTCAGATGCAACCTCTTCTCATACGCCGTTCTCATCAAGGGCGACGAAGAGAGCCTCAAGCGCATGGAGGAAAAGTGCCTGAAGATGATCAGGCAGCACTGCGAGCAGGCATCGGCCACACTTGACTGGCACGTTGCCGTGGGTGTTGCCACCAACAGACTCAGCGGTCTTTCCTCATGCTATCAGGACGCGAACAGGGCATTTGCTTACAGACACATCTTCCCTAACCAGCATATATTCACATCCGAACAGATAAAGGCCGAACAGTATGTTGCGGACGAGAACGAGATCAACAAGATCGATGCCGGAAAGTTCGACCCGATGATCATAAGATACTTCGTTCAGACCGGCACGGCAGGCGAAGTCGGAACATTTGCCGACGATTATCTCAAGAGCGTTGAGACAAGTGTCAATTCCATCCTGTTCCGTTACTATCTTCTCGTAAGCATCAGGGTCAATGTCGAGCTCGCTCTCAAGGAGGCCGGTGTCGATTCCGAACAGATCGCCGCAAGCCTTCCGTCCTTCGATACGAATATCACGGCGGAGGAAGTTAAGCCGTATCTGACAGAAGCGCTTACCGTCGCGATAAAGATGCGCGACACCGAAGCGCAGAAGCGCGGCAACGACATCATCAACAATGCCGTCGATTATATCAACGAACATTATGCTGACGAGGATATCTCACTCGATTCCGTCGCGGAAGAGATCAACATCAGCGCCAACTATCTGAGCGCCCTTTTCTCCAACAAGGTTGGTCTGTCTTTCGTCGAATACATCACAAAAAAGAGAATGGCAAAAGCCAAGATCCTTCTCCGCAATACGAGCAAGAGATCCGGTGAGATAGCAAACGAGATCGGATACAAAGATCCCCGTTATTTCTCATTCGTCTTCAAAAAGAACCAGGGATGCACGCCCAGCCAGTACCGCAACGGGGAAGTTGAGGAACAGTGAAATCTTCTTCTGACAGGTTAAGCAGGAACACGGTACAGGGAAAGATGTACCGTCTTATGCTTCAGATGTTTATCCCGATCGCGGTAATCCTCGTGAGTATCTTCGTAATGCTCTTAACGCGTAATCTCATGTACGCTTCGGTATCCGGCAACATCGTCAAAGTATCCGGCTTCAACCAGAAGTTCAAGCAGGAGATCGATGAGCAGATGTATTTCTATGTAACCGGATACAGCGATGAAATGCCCTGGGATGACGTCGGATCAGCGAGAGCCCTTGCTGAAGACCTCCTGCAGAACACCTCGAATCCCGACGGCCGCAAAGCCATGACCAGCGTTCTCTCGCTCTGCGATAAGCTGAACACTTATATGAGCAATATCGAGAGCACGGCAAGCTACGATGACCGCATGGACCAGCTCGAGACAAACATATACATCACCACCGGACTCATCGAGGAATACATGTATTCTTATCTTTACTATGAGGCCGGCGAGATGGCGAGCATCCAGAAGCAGATTGACTTCTGGCTCACGATCGAGATCGCATTTGTCGTCCTCATTATGATCGTTATTATTCCTATTGTATTGAGCCGCGCCGTCAAGCTCTCGAAAAGCATCACCGACCCGATCGTTGCCATGAACAGCCGCGTTGAGGAGATCGGCGGCGGCGACTTAAGTCCGCACACGCCGGTAGAGACTGATGACACCAGCCTTGCGCTCCTTTCGACAGGTATCGAAGACATGGCGGCAAGACTGGATAAGCAGATAGAGCTTAACCGCCAGGAGCAGATCAAGCTCCGCGACATAGAGCTGTCCCTCATCCAGGCGCAGATAAATCCCCACTTCCTTTACAACACGCTTGACGCGATCGTCTGGCTTATCGAGATCGGCAAGAACGATCAGGCCGAGCAAATGGTAACGAGCCTTTCTTCATATTTCCGCTCGTTCTTAAGCGACGGCCGCGACATCGTTACGGTCGCTGAAGAAAAGCAGCATATCCAGAGCTACCTTGAGATCCAGCAGGTCCGTTACAGGGACATCATGGAATATGAGATCAATATTGATCCCTCGATCGAGAATACAAAGATTCCCAAGATGACACTGCAGCCTCTGGTCGAGAATGCCATCTACCACGGACTTAAGCCCAAGCGCGGCAAAGGAAAGATCACTGTCACAGGCTCACGCGAAAACGACAGGATAATCCTTAAGGTATCTGATACAGGCCTCGGCATGAGCGATGAGGAACTGCAGAACCTGCGGACCAGAGTCCTTAATGAAGATACAACGAGCTTCGGACTCACATCAGCATACAAGAGACTGAAGATCCTTTACGGCGAGAACTGCGCTTTCAATATCGAGAGCGTTCCGCAGGAAGGGACTTCGATAAGCATAGAGATGCCGGGAAAGGCGGACATAGATGATGAAACGATTCTTTAGTGTCTTACTCTGTTTGACAATGATCTGCTGCATGGCAGGATGCTCCGGCGTCAAGGCAACCGAGCCTGCCAGCAATGTTTATGTGATCGGCTTTTCGCAGGTCGGTTCTGAATCGGACTGGCGTGTCGCCAATACCAGATCAATGACCGCGACCTTTGCGGATGACCCCTCTTACGAACTTTTAATGGAGAACGCAAGACAGCAGCAGGAGAACCAGTTCTCCGCCGTCAGGAAATTCATACTTGAAGGCGTTGATTTCATAATCATCGCGCCCACCGTCGAGGAAGGCTGGGAAACCGTCCTGACCGAAATAAAAGAAGCCGGCATTCCCGTCATCATCATGGACAGATCCGTTGCCGTTGATGATGAGGATCTTTATCTTACGAATATCGGTTCAGACTTTTTAAGACAGGGCAATCTCGCCGTCGAATGGCTCGAAGACGAGATCCCCGAAGATAAGGAGATCAGGATCCTTCACCTTCAGGGAACCATCGGCGCGACCGCGCAGATCCAGAGAACAAAGGCACTGGAAGATGCAGTCGCAAAGCACGCGAACTGGGAGATCTCAAGCCAGCTCTACGGTGACTTCACCGAAGCGAAAGCATACGAGGTCATGACCGCCTACCTCAAAGAGAATAAGGATATTGATGTCCTTTACAGCGAGAACGACAACATGACCTTCGGGGCTATGAGGGCGCTTGAGGAAGCAGGCATCTCATACGGAAACGGCGGCCAGGTGAAGATAATTACTTTCGATGCCACCAGAGAAGCTCTTCAGTACTGCCACGACGGCAAGATAAACCTTTGCGTCGAATGCAACCCGCTGTTCGGCCCCCTTGTAAAAGAACTCATCGAGAATTACAGAAACGGCATTGATATCCCCAAGCACGTTTATGTCGACGAGTCCGCTTACACGACCCAGAATATTACGCAGGAATTCGTGGATTCGAGAGAATACTGATTTGGATCTTTTTCACCTCACAGGGATGATCACACTTTTCGCGTCGCGTCCTTCCGCAAGCGCGACCGCGGTCCGCGCAAGTGCTTTGCAGAACGCATCGTTATCATAACCCGCAGTCATGAGATCACCTGAGGAATAATATCCGTTGTCAAAGCATGCGACAGTAATGTCGTCCGGCACGAAACGTCCCGCCTTATTGAGGATGTTTGCAAGCTGATGCGCGATAATGCCGTTCTGGCATATGACCGCGTCACACCCGGAAAGGAGCCCGTCAGCGAAGGATGAAAGCTTTTTCTCATTTCCCAAAATGATATCTTTCTCTTCCTGATAGGTAAGGAGCATGCATTTCGATTCATCGAAATGAGAATCCGGTATGGCATCGATATAACCCTGATACCGGTCCCTTCCGGAAGAACTGTCCATACGGAATATGCAGGCTATATTTTTCCTGCCGTTCTCAATAAGCTTCTTCGTAAGCATCCTGCAGCCTTCAGTATTACCGGGTGTCACATGGACACTGCCCGATAATGAATTGCAGTAGATCACGGGGATACCCATATTGGTTATCTCTTCTATAAGACGCGAATTGGGATTCGGGACAAGATCTCTTAAAGGCTCGGTGATCAGGGCTGCGGGGCGCCCTTCAATAACCTGCAAAAGGACCTCCTCCTCGCCTTTTATACTGCCGCCGGTTGAAAAAGTCTTAAGCTGATATCCGGCGGAAACGAGTCTTTCCTTAAGTCCCGAGATAAGCGCGGGACTCTGGTATCTGTCGCAGTCCTCGGTCATGAAGAACACGGTCCTGCTGTCAGAAGAATTGTCGACTAAATAAGATCCGGAGCCTTTTCGCTTCTCTATAAGGCCTTTCTTCTGCAGGACTTCCAGAGAAGCTCTGACTGTCTGCCTGCTGCACGAAAAAAGCCCGGCCAGTTCCTGCTCTGAAGGCAGCTTTGTCCTGCCCTCAGAACGCATTCTCTTAAGCTCAAGTTCAAGCTTATCCGTGATGACCTGATACTTTTCCGCCATGGGAGATCCACCTCATAAATCCTTAAGCTGATTATATGTTCAGGGGTATGCGCAAAGATACGATAAATATTTGAGGTAAATTATCTGAACGATTGAAAATACAGGAATCTTATCCTCTTCTCAAATGTCGAAAATACAATTTCCAAGTATAAAATTTTTGATTGTTCAAACTGACAACGGTATTTGTCTTACCGCCTGTGTACCTCATTCTAAAATTTTCCAACAAAGGTGCGGAAGATTTTCGACACGAAGAAGAAAAACCGGTCCGGGCAATGCCAACCTGTCTGTTTTCAGGAGCCGGAACCCGAATCTGTATTTATGCAGATTTACCATTCTTTTCGAGGCATACGAGATTCGTTGCGGTATATTGCCGCCGGGTGTTTATTTGGGGCAGAGTACACCGGATCACAAAGGGTGCTCCGGCAAAATCCTCAAATTGTAAAGGAGAATCATTATGAAGAAATTGGTTAAGATGTTAGTTTCTTCCGCAGTAGTAGCATCAATGGCATTTGGTATGGCTGGATGCAGCTCCGGCGGCAGCGGCAGCACAGCAGCAACACAGGCAACCACAAAGGCAGCTGACGAGACAAAGGCTACAACAGCAGCTCCCGCTGATACAGGAAACGGCCTCATCAAGGTTGGTATCATCAATAACGATCCTAACGAGTCCGGTTACCGTACAGCTAACGACAGAGACATGAAGGCAACATTTACTGAAGAGAACGGCTATGACGCATCTTTCTTCTATAGCCTTAAGAATGAGGACCAGATCGCAGCAGCTCAGAAGTTCGTTCAGGACGAAGTTGACTATCTCCTCATCTCAGCAGCAGGTACATCAGGATGGGACGGCGTTCTCGAGCAGGCACAGAAGGCCGGCATCAAGGTCATCCTCTTCGACAGAACGATCGACGCAAGTGAAGATCTCTATGAGGCTTCCATCGTTTCCGACATGGCTAAGGAAGGTCAGCAGGCAGTTGACTGGCTCGCATCACAGAACCTTTCCGAGTACAAGGTTGTTCACATCCAGGGCGTTATGGGTTCATCCGCTCAGATCGGCCGTTCCGGCGCTCTCGACGATAAGGTAGCTGCAGAGGCTAACTGGACAATCGTTAAGCAGCAGACAGCAGAGTGGTCTGAAGAGACAGCTCAGCAGATCGTTCAGGCAGTCATCGACTCCGGCGAGACATTCAACGTAATCTATGCAGAGAACGACAACATGGCTAAGGGTGCTGTTGCAGCTCTCGACAAGGCAAACATCTCTCACGGCGTAGGCAAGGACGTTATCGTTATCGG
>CACYRM010000070.1 GCA_902776845.1 Oscillospiraceae bacterium | reverse complement strand
TACTGCAGGTCTTGAAGATGTGTACTATTGCAGTGATCCTGACTGTTTTATCGTGCTTGAGCAGGGTTCGCCGGCTGTGCTTAAATCTGTTCTGTGCAGTGAGAATTATCCGCTTAGAGAAGTCCTGCGGCGAATAGAACTAAAGGATCGCAGGTTGATGTTGGGATTTACTCCTCGGGACGAAGACAGGGAAATATGCTTTTCCGAAGAATATGACGGCGGGGATGATTACAGGCTTTTCTACAGAGGAGAACAGCTTGAAACCATAGAGCGGGACAGATTATACTTTCCCGATCTGTCTCATGCTTAAAGATGGGGAGTTTGGTAAATAAGGGAAAGAAATATATGGATTTTGATGCTTTTGTAAAAGATATTCAGGATAATTCATGGAATGTTTTCGGTACAGAGGTATACAGAAAAGGTGAGCTCATACACTCGTACGGGGATACCCGCGAAAACCTTCATGAGTTATATTCTGCGACCAAAACAGTCCTCTCGGTAGCTGTGGGAATAGCGTCAGACGAAGGCATGTTCGATATAAACAGATCCCTTTTGAGTTATCTGCCGTCAGACAAAACGGACAACCTTTCATGTGAACAACAGGAAGTGTTCGGTCGTATAACTATCCGCAGACTCCTCACAATGTCTGTCGGAGGGTTTCCTTTCAGGGCGGAAGGAGACAATTGGCTTGATTTTGCTCTGAATACCAGGATCGATGATCCTGATGAGAAATCGTTCAATTACAGCAATATCAGCTCCTATCTTGCCGGTGTTGCATTAACTGAAGCACTTGGCACGGATCTCGGATCATATATCGAAGAACGGGTATTAGCTCCGCTTGGTATTGACAGATATGAATACTCCAGAAGTCCGGAAGGATACTTTTACGGAGCGTCAGGTATGAAGCTGACGGTGAACGGACTCAGTCAGGTAGGACTGCTTCTTTACAATAAAGGAATGGCTAACGGACACCGGATACTGTCTGAAGAATATGTAAATGCTGCTTCCTCTATACAGCAGATGAACCGTGAGGGCGGTTACGGATATTTTATATGGAAATACCGGGACGGCTTCAGCATTAACGGGAAATGGAAGCAGAAATGCTACGTTCTTCCTGCGCGGGAGCTGCTAATAACATATCTATCGCACATTGAGGATGATTCTCATGATCTTTTGGAGAGCATGGAGAAGAACATTTTGGGGTTGTAAAACGGGATCATTTACAAATTTCTATATTATTCGTCAATTTTTCGCAAAAAAGTATTTCTATAATGACCTGTAGTAAATAATAAATTATTGACTGGAACATATGGATAACCGAAAAAGAAGCAGAAAGATAATAACTGTATTATTCGTGGCGACCTTTTTTGTCGTCGCGGGTATTTTTGTCGCGAGCGTTATCTCTACTGAGATCTTTAACAAAAAGGTCCATCAGAATTCCTGGACCGGCGAAAAGCTTTTCACGACCATGGATGACAAGGACGCTGATGTTTCAGTAAGAGTAGAGCCCCGCAGCAGTACCTGGTCCAAGTGCATTGACTACTATAATGAAGGTCTTGAGGATTTCAACTATCAGGCATTAACCTATGATTTCTATATCCGCAACAACACCAGGGACGAAGTCTCTGATTATGTTTTCCAGTTTACTTTTGACCGTGATGTGTACCTGCTGTCAGCATCTATATACCTTTAGGAGAGGATATTAACGGATCTTCACTGGAGATCAGTTACACATTCCACAGATTCCTAAAAGTGATCCGGTATTCTGGCTGTCAGTTGCCTGCCTGGGTGTATGGCTGATCGCGATGCTTATCTTCTGCATAACCGAGATCCAGTACAAAAAGTATAAGACCATCCACGAGCACGATCTCAACATGATCAGGGAATCGATTGAGACATTTACTGGTTTTATAGATGCCAAGGACCCGTACACAAACGGTCATTCCAACCGTGTCGCCCAGTATACGAGGCTGATAGCTGAGGAGATGGGCTTTGATGGTGAAGAGCTTGACCGTATCTACTACGTTGCTCTGCTGCATGACTGCGGAAAGATCGGCGTTCCGGACAATATCCTCGGAAAGCCCGGCCGTCTTACAGATGAGGAGTTTGAGATCATTAAGTCTCATACCACCCACGGCAGCGAGATCCTGAGCCATTTCAAGAGCCTTCCCAATGTTAACGAGGGCGCTCGTTTCCATCACGAAAGATATGACGGAAAGGGTTATCCTGAAGGCCTGAAGGGCGAGGATATCCCGCTTATCGCCAGGATGATCTGCGTTGCCGATTCCTATGACGCTATGAATTCCAACCGTGTATACCGTAAAAAGCTCACCAAGGAAGATATCATTAACGAGATCGAGAAGAATAAGGGTACGCAGTTCGATCCCGCCATTGCCGATGTATTCCTCAAACTCATAAAGAGCGGTAAGATCTGAGAAGAAGTGTTTCACTTACAGCATTTGGATCAAATGACGGAGGTTTCTCATGATCAGGCATATTATCGTTTGGACTTTGAAGGATGAATTCACGGAATCGCAGAAGATAGACGTGAAGGCCGGGATAAAGGAAGGTCTTGAGGGTCTGAAGGGCCAGATTCCCGGACTTGTTGATATTAAAGTGATAACTGAAGGATTAGACAGTTCAAATGCTGATCTGATGCTTGATTCGGTTTTCGAGAGTGTGGAAGCGCTTAATGGGTATTCAGTTCATCCCGCGCATGTTGCGGTCGCAACCGGCAAGGTAAGACCTAATGTCAAGATCAGAAGCTGCTTCGATTATGAAGCAGAATAAGACCGGTTTGCTTTCAGGTCGTGTAAAATATCTGTGCTGATAAAAACAGGTTAGTTCGCTCATTCATGGTTTAAATTCAGGCAAAAGTCCCGGCGCCCGCCGGGCAAAACGCCGTGATTAATGGGCCTTTCACGTTAAATCCTGGCAAAAGTCCCGGCGCCCGCCAGGGAAAACGCCGTGATTTTAATTATTGCGGAGAATGTTGGATTGCATTGTCATACAGAGAACATGGGACTATTATTTGAGACAACATTTGAACGGAATTATAAACTGAGATTGCAACATTAAGAAAGAAGGTTACCGTGACAGAGCAGAATAACGGTCAGGAGCAGGGCGGACGCAGGCTTTCCAAGGCCGAGGCTGCTCGGAAAGAATCATTTATCAAGCTGAGCGCTGAACTGGAGAAACAGGGTTACAGAAGGGAAAACCTAACAGTCTCCGCTGTAAAAGCAAATCTGCTCGGTATTGTTGCGGGTATTATCCCGGGTGTTCCGTTTGCCGTTGTGTACCTTATCGTAACGCACGGCGTTATTGCCGAGGTTCATCAAATCTGGTATATGCTGTTTCTGCCGGTTTTTCTTGCAAGCGTAGTCATTCATGAGCTCCTTCACGGCATTGGCTGGTCGATATATGCCGAAGGGCATTTTAAGAGTATCGCTTTTGGCGTTATCTGGCAGATGCTAACACCTTATTGCACATGCAAAGTGCCTCTGCGCAAAGGGCATTACATAACAGGCCTTTTACTTCCTGCTGTAATTCTCGGAATCATTCCATGTATCCTGGCCTGCATATTCGGCAGCATAGAGCTCTTATTCTTTGGAGGTCTGATGCTCATATGCGCCGGCGGCGATCTTTTGATCTTTGTGCTGATACTCAGGACAAAGCTTAATGGTGATGTTTTGTTTTTGGATCATCCCACAGATATCGGTCTTGTGGCATTTTTCAGAGAAAACAAGTGAGCGGCCCTGAACGGGTTTGCGGCTTAAGATACTTAACTAACCATAATATCAAGTGTGAACGGCTGTTCTGTTAAGACCGGAGATTATTTGGTATCATAATAAATGATATAGATTTTTAGGAGATTATCTTTGAGCGAAAGCATCGAAAACATAGAAGAAAGCGAGAGAGTCTTCCCGGGATTGATGGGAGCTATGCTTTTCGCGCTCTTAGGCGGTCTGTTATGGGTAGTCCTGTTCTGGGCCGATATTTTTCCGTGCATCTGCGGTGTCGCGTGTGTCGTTGGTGCCGTGACAGGCTACAGACTTTTCAGCAAAAGCGGAAGCCTGAAAGGAGTTTTGCTTTCTGTGGGAATCTCTGTCGTTGTCATGCTTTTGGCATTGTATTTCTGTCTGGCTATTGATGTTTACAGGACGCTTAACGAATGGTATGCAAACGGTGAATACGATCACGCGGTTTCATTTATCAATTCAATTGCTTATTCTCACCAGTATCTCGCTTCACCCATCGTTTTGAAGTATTTGCTGAAGGATTTCGGATGGGGAATGCTGTTCTGCGCGATTGGCGCGTTTACATTTATCGCTGACGGAATAAAGCAGTACAGACTGCAAAAGGAATAACCGGAGGATAACGATGGGCAGGACCAAGAGCGGTTCATATAATACAAAACAGTCATGTGAGATCCTGAATTTCCTCAAAGATAACGCAGGCTCGCATTTTACCAGCCAGGAGATATCAGACCATTTCAGGGCGCAGGGAATAAATATCGGTCAGGCAACCATATACAGACGCCTTGACCGTCTGACTACCGACGGGCTGGTCAACAAATATATTATCGATGAGAAATCGCCCGCATGTTATGAATACATCGGCACGGAGCACTGCAGTCACGGTAACTGCTATCATATGAAGTGCGAGAAATGCGGGCAGCTGATCCATCTTAACTGTGAAGAGATAAACGGCTTCTTTGAGCATTTATCTGTAGAGCACGGGTTTGTATTGGATCCTAAGCGCACGGTATTCTACGGAATCTGTCAGGAATGCAATAATAAGGAATCCTGAACAGCTCAGTATTGTAAATATCAGAGCATATTGGCGCGTTTTGTGACTTCGTCTCTTCTGCGCTTGATGATCCTTGCGCGGAAAATTAGAAGGATAATTACGAGCAGCAGAATAAGTCCGGACAGAACGGCAAACGTTATAAGGATGTTCCTGACACTTGTCAGATTAGTGATCTTCTCCGGATTGACCTCAACGACACCGGCTTTTTTCTGTATGTCTATTACCAAAGTTCCTATAAGATAGGTTTTATCGCTATAGACCTTGCATAGCGGAATCTCCAGTGTCTGATGGTCCGCCTGGGTATCGATGACTGTCTGGGAAAGATCCAGTCTGTTGGTGCTGCCGAGCTGGGCTCTGGTGGAGGTGGTCGTTATGTACGGGTCAAGAACGACTCTCTGCTCAGCCATATAAAGGTTCGTATCTGACAAAAGATCCTTGATCTGGGCTTTTGCCTCGTCGATAAGCGGGGTAAACTCGCTCTGCGTTATCTCAACGGTTGCAAATGTTGAGAATCCGTATTCAAAGAGCTTGATAAGATCCGCATATCTTATATCTGCATCTGCGGCATTGAAAACGCAGCCGATGAGTGTTCTGTTGTTCTTTTTTGCAGCGGCGCAAAGAGTGTATCCTGCGGTATTGGTAAATCCAGTCTTGCCGCCTACATAGTATTCATAGCTGTAAGTTGTTGTATTAACGAACTTGTTTCCGTTGGTAAGTTCTCTTTCGCTGCTGTATTTATTGGTGGCGTCGATCGTATAGCTGAGAGTCTTGGCTATCTCGGAATAACCGGTCTTGGTTACAGCTTCGTTAAGGATCAAAGCCATATCGTAAGGGGTAGTGACATTGTCAGGTGTGGAAAGACCGTAAGCTGAAGAGAAGTGGGTGTTAACGCAGCCGATCTCGGATGCTTTTGCGTTCATTATCTCGCAGAATCCTTCTTCGGTGCCACCCATGAATAATCCGAGCGCAAGGCTCGCGTCGTTTGCTGATATCAGGACTGCCGCATAGATAAGATCCTTAACGCTGATAACTTCGCCCTCCTGAAGACCTAACTTGACATAATCGGGCGTGATCTCATCAATGGCTTCCGCCATATCTTCGGAAATAGTGACCATGTCGTCAGGGTCAAGCTTTTCGAGAGCGAGGAGAACTGTCATGACCTTGGTCATGGAGGCAGGTTCTTTCTGAACATCGTAATCGTTGCCGAGGAGAATGGCACCGCTGTTTGCATCATATAAGATAAATGAGGAAGCGGTGACCTCAGGAGCATCTTCGTGGATTTCATTAAGGAGATCGGTCTTGCGTTCGGCTGCCGTTACGATCCCGTCGTTGGGGTCATCCCCGAAATCGCCGGCGCATACAACTGTTGACGCAAATGTCCAGACGGACGTAAGCGCAAGGAAAAATGCGGTTAAACCTGTAAAAAATCTTTTAACTGTTGTCATAAGATCTCCTGTTTAGAAAATTGACCAATTTATTTTAAAGGTTTTTGCATAAAAAACAAACAATGACACGATAGTGTAATTTAATTAAAAATATATCGGGTTTTACTGTATAATTAGCAAGGTTATGAAATGAGGCAGTAAATGACGGTAATAAAGACTACAGATAAAGACAGGCTTGACTTCGAGTCGGGCATTAATGAACTTAAAGAATATTTCGCTTCCCTGGGTGCCCGCAAAGGACGTGCATTGACGTATAACGTGCTCACTTACGGATGTCAGCTCAATGAATCCGATTCCGAGAAGCTGTCCGGAATGCTCATGTCGATGGGACTTGTCCAGTCAAAAGGCGGGGAGCTTGATGATGCGGACGTAATCGTTTTCAATACATGTTCGATAAGGGAAAATGCCGACAGGCACCTTTTCGGTAATCTCGGCGCGTTCAAGACTTTGAAGAAGAAAGACCGGGATGTGATAATCGCGGTTTGCGGCTGCATGATGAAGGTGCCCGAAAATGTCGCGAGGATAAAGAAATCATATCCTTATGTTGACCTTGTTTTCGATCCGCAGCAGTTACACCGTTTCCCGGTGCTGTTGAGAGACGCTATCAGAGATAAGAAGCAGTTGGTTAATATCACTGCTGATGATTATATTGCGGAGGACAGTTTTTTCCCGATCGACAGGAAAAGAAAATTCAGGGCGCTCGTACCGATCATGTACGGCTGCAACAATTTCTGTTCTTACTGCATTGTTCCTTATGCGAGAGGCAGGGAGAGATCCAGGGATTTTGATGAGATAGTCAGGGAGCTGGGGGATCTTGCAAAAAAAGGGTATAAGGAAGTCATGCTCCTCGGTCAGAATGTCAATTCCTATAGGGGCGGGGACGGTAAGAGTTTTGCCGATATCTTAAGAGCGGCTTCTGATTTTGAATCATTTTCGAGAGTAAGATTCATGTCTTCACATCCCAAGGATCTGTCTGATGAGGTCATTGACATAATGGCTTCAAGGCCGAATGTCGAAAAGCACCTTCATCTGGCCATGCAGTCAGGTTCGGATAAAGTCCTCAAAGATATGAACCGCCCATACACGATCGGCAGATTCCTTGAAATAGCTGATAACTTCAGGAAAAAGGTTGACGGCGGATCCCTTACAACGGATATAATCGTTGGATTCCCGGGCGAGACTGAAGAGGACTTCGCAGATACTTTGAAGGCGGTTGAGAAAGCGCGTTTTGACGCTGCGTTTACGTTCCAGTATTCAGCAAGGCCCGGTACCAAAGCTGCCGCTTTCCCTGACCAGATCCCGCAGGATATAGTAACTGAACGCTTCGGAAGGCTTACTGAAATAACCAACCGGTTAGCTGAGGAGTCCAACAGCAGACTTGTCGGCAGGACCATGGAAGTGCTTATCGAGGGTATCAGCAAGGCGGGTGACAGGACATTCAGCGGCAGAACCATAACAAATCATCTTGTTAACTTTACGATCCCTGAAGAACTCGGTATAGATCCCGGCCCGGATATGCTTGAGGGCAGGCTCTGCGAGGTAAGGATCGACCGCGCAAGACCTTATTCTGTTGACGGTGAGCTCGTCAGATTGAAGGGAGATTGATCGTGACCGACAACGGTTTTGATGAGAATAACGTTAAATCTGCGGGACAGTTCCCGATGAAGCTCTCGGATCTTAAGCCCGGAGAGCTCTCTCCCATGATGCAGCACTATGCCGAGATGAAGGCTAAATGCGAGGATTCGTTCCTTTTCTACAGGCTTGGCGATTTTTATGAGATGTTTTTCGATGACGCAGTAAGAGGCTCGAAGATACTTGAACTGGCGCTTACAAGAAGAGACTGCGGTTCGGGTTACAGGGCTCCTATGTGCGGAATACCTTTCCATGCCTATTCGACTTATGCCAACAGACTTGTCCAGGCAGGTTACAAGGTTGCGATCTGTGAGCAGCTCGAGGACCCTTCCGTAGCTGCGGGACTTGTTAAACGCGGTATTATCAAGATTCTGACACCCGGTACTATAACTGAATCCGGCGGACTTGAAGACCGCAGGAACAATTTCCTTATGAGTATCTACTGCGTCGGATCACAGTTCGGCGTGGCATGTGCCGATATATCCACGGGCGATTTCGAAGCTACGCAGCTTACCCTGACGGATAACGGCGAGCATCTGATAAACCTTATCGGAAAATACGCGCCTTCAGAGATAATATACAATTCCAATTTTGAGAATACGCCTGAGATGAAGACTGTCAGGAGCGGTACGGACATTGCCCTAACACGCAGAAACGACAGGGATTTTTCCGAGAGCATATTTAAAAACAGCGGAACTGCCATACAGGACGGGAACTTATTTAATAATCCCGAGCTTATGTTCTGCGCATGCGCTGCTCTTATCCTTTACGCTGAGGAGACACAGACTGATAAGGTAACTTATCTTGACGCGGTAAGGTGTTACAAGATCTCGGATACCATGGAGCTTGATATAGCCACGCGTACAGGTCTTGAACTTACTTCAACGATAAGAACAAAGCAGAAGAAAGGCTCTCTGCTTTGGGCTATAGACAGAACCAAGACTTCCATGGGAGCAAGGCTTCTCCGCAAATGGGTCGAAGAGCCCCTTATTTCTGTCAGGGCAATAAACAGAAGACTTGACGCGGTTGAAGAGGCAAAAGAGAAATATATGGCGCGTCAGCAGATTATCGAAGGCCTTTCAGGTCTTTACGATATAGAGCGTCTGGCAGGCAAGGTATCGCTCGGTACATGCAATGCCAGAGATATGCTGTCACTCCGTAATTCCCTTCGCAAGATCCCTTTTGTAAGGGAAGGCCTTGAAGAATTTGGAAAAGGACTTTTCAAAGAGATAAAGCAATCTATGGATCCGCTCACCGATATATGTGAGCTGCTCGAAAAGGCCATCAACGAGGATGCTCCCGTAACGGTAAAAGACGGTGACATTATCAAACGCGGCTATAATGCAGAATGCGATGAACTGTATGATCTCGCCAAAAACGCGAAAGAATATATCATGCATCTCGAGAACAACGAGCGTGAGAGGACCGGCATAAAGACTCTAAAGATCGGCTATAACAAGGTGTTCGGATACTTTATCGACATCCCCAGAAGCCAGTCTGACAAGGTCCCTGAAGAATATGTAAGAAAACAGACCCTGGTCAATAACGAGCGTTATATCACGCCGCAGATCAAGGAGCTTGAAGATAAGATCGTAAGTGCTTCATCTCGCCGAATTGCATTGGAGTATGAACTGTTTACCGAAGTCCGTGAGAAGGTGTCGGCTGTGTCGCAGAAACTTTTCGACACCGCAAGAGCAATTGCCCAGACGGATGTCATTACTTCTCTTGCCGAGCTTGCCGAAGTTGAGAATTATGTAAAGCCCGTTATCGATGACTCTGAGATCATTGACATAAAGGGCGGAAGGCATCCTGTCGTAGAACAGATGATGAGATCTTCTCATGATACATTCGTTCCGAATGACATAGCCATGGATGAGGATAAGAGGCTTATGGTTCTTACAGGACCAAATATGGCCGGTAAGTCAACATTCATGAGGCAGACCGCGCTTATCGTGCTCATGGCACAGATAGGTTCTTTTGTTCCCGCAACTTCCGCAAAGATTGGACTTGTCGATCACATATTTACAAGGATCGGAGCTTCGGATGACATCTCGACCGGACAGTCGACATTCATGGTGGAGATGAAAGAGGTCTCATATATCCTCAAAAATGCCACGCGGAAGAGCCTCCTGCTCCTTGATGAAGTCGGCAGAGGTACGAGTACATACGACGGTCTTTCCATTGCCTGGGCGGTTATCGAGTATATAGTTGATCCGAATATTCTTTATGCAAGGACAATTTTCGCGACCCATTATCACGAACTCAACCAGCTTGAGCGGTTAAACCGCGGTGTATACAACAATCACGTTGAGGTTAAAGAGGAGGGAGACAGCGTTACCTTCCTTCATAAGATATCGGACGGCGGTACATCCGACAGCTACGGTATTGAAGTTGCAAGACTTGCGGGACTTCCTTCTGATGTGCTTAAGAGATCGAGATCGATCCTTTCAGAGCTTGAGAGGATAGGAAAGTTCAAAGTTAAGGGCAACCGTGAGACAATGGGCAGTGACGAGGAACTCTCTACGGAGGTAATGCCCGGTCAGGAATCATTCTTCAATCCAGATAATGTTGTTTACCGCAAAGAGGATAAGATACGTCATACATTAAGAGAGCTTGATCCCACAAGGCTGACTCCGATTGAAGCCATGAACATCCTTTATGAATTGAAGCAGAAGTGCTCGGAGGAAGACGTTGGGCAGGATTAATATTTTAGATACCAGGACCGCTAATGCGATTAAAGCCGGAGAGGTAATTGAACGGCCTGTTTCCGTTGTCAAAGAACTGGTCGACAATGCGATAGACAGCGGTGCTTCCAGGATCACTGTCGAGTTTGCCGGCGGAGGAATATCTCTTATCCGCGTAACTGACGACGGCTGCGGAATGGACAGGGAAGATGCGGAAAAATCATTTCTCATTCATGCGACGTCCAAACTTCATTCGATAGAAGATATCTATTCTCTTTCGACAAACGGCTTCCGCGGTGAGGCGCTGGCCTCGATCGCCGCATGTTCCGATGTAACCCTTTCGACAGGTATGAAAGGCGAAAACAGCGGAACCAAAGTTGTTTATGAGGACGGTCTGCTGAAAGGCGTTTATGACTGTCCTCCTTGTTCCGGCACAACGGTTGAGGTTAGGAATCTTTTCAAAAACCTTCCTGCGAGATATAAATTCCTAAAAAAAGATTCGACAGAAGGCATGTATATTACAGGCCTCATCGAAAAGATTGCGGTGATCGCTCCGGAGATCTCAATAAAACTCATAAAGGATGGGGCAACTCTGTTTACCACTCCGGGCAACGGTTCATCTCTTGATGCTGTTTATGCAGTGTATGGCAAAGAAACAGCCAAGGCTTTGGTTCCTGTCGGCTTCAAATACGAGGGCGGAAGGATAGAAGGCTTTACCGGACTTACATCTTTTGTAAGAGGAAACAGAGGCCTTCAGGTTGTTTTCGTCAACGGACGTCTGATCCACAGCAAGACAATATCCGCTGCGATCGACGAAGCTTATAAGAATGCAGTCATGAAGAATAAGTTCCCTATATGTTTTCTCATGATCTACTGTGAACCCGGGACCGTCGATGTAAATGTCCATCCTCAGAAAAGCGAAGTCAAGTTCAGCAATGAATTTTTCAGCAACTGCTTCAGGGACAAGGTCTAAAACCTCACCTGCACCGTCAGCTTCACATAAACTCGGAACGCAGGGCGATCCGGCTTCGGCAAACATACTTCTTCAGATCCTCTCAGGGTTCAAGCCTGATATGGATGCTTTAAAGGAGACTCCGGAAGAGGTTCAGGACAAACCGGAATCTGCTGATGAAAGTGCTCCGGTTATTGAAAGCGAACAGTTTAGTCCTGTTCAGGAAGAAGCTTCTCCCGCGATAATTGAAGATGTTCAGGAGAACAGGGTCATTACCGATATAGACAGACTGGCTGCCGCAAGCTTTGTAGGCATCATATTCTCGACTTATATAATCCTTCAGAATGAGGATATCTGCTTTATAGTCGATCAGCATGCTGCCCACGAAAGAGTCTTATATGAGGAATTCATGGTGAAGAAAAAGCCCGGTGCGGCTCCTGCCGTTGAACAGGTTCTTACACCTCAGATCCTGACGCTTTCATGGGAAGATTACAGCTTTGTTGAAGACAATCTGGAACGTTTCAGGGATAACGGCTTTGAGCTTGAAATGCTGGGTGACAGGCAGATCGCAGTAAGGACCGTGCCTCTCGGCAAAGCCGGCAAACAGTCCGAGGTGTTCGGAGCCATACTCACGGACCTTAAGCGTGAGGTCCCTTCAAAGTCAGAGATATGGTATCAGCTTATCCAGACAACTGCGTGCAAGGCTGCCATCAGAGCAGGTGACAGGATAACACAGCAGGAGGCAATGAAGCTTATTGAATCTCTTTCAAAGCTTGAAGATCCTTATCATTGCGCACATGGAAGACCGACGTTTTTTACCGTATCCAAAAAGGATTACGAGAAGAATTTCAAAAGAATAGTCTGATGGATAGATCATTTCCTGTTTTCGAGATTTATAAGTATATTCCGGTCATAGCAGGCCCTACCGCAAGCGGCAAGAGCGCCCTTGCAATTGAGATCTGCAGGATGGCGGGAGGCGAACTCGTCTGTGCCGATTCGATGCAGATATACAGGGGCCTAGATGTAGGCACTGCGAAAGACAGCGCGGATGAGGTTGCAGGCATTCCCCATTATATGACCGATATTGTTGATCCCGGTACGGATTTTTCCGTTTACGATTATGTAAGCACAGCGCTTCCGGTCGTAAAAGACATTCTGGAAAGGGGAAAGCTGCCTGTTATCTGCGGCGGTACAGGTCAATATATCTCAGCATTGTTATATGGTCTTGATTACGGAAAAGGCGATGATGAGGCTGAACTTCTTGCAACCAGGGAACTAGAGGAAGAACTGACTGTAGAAGGTATAGATGTCTTATATGCAAGGCTTTTGGAAGTGGATCCCGAAGCGGCAAAACTCATACATCCGAATAACACCAGACGTGTGATAAGAGCGCTTGCAGTCTATAAAGCGCAGGGCATCACCTTCAGCGAAAAGAACAGGAGATCGAAAAACAAAGGACCTGAATATCCGTTCAAGGTCTTCGTGATCGACTGGGACAGGGAAGTGCTGTATGACAGGATCAACAGAAGAGTTGATGTCATGATCGAAAACGGCATTATCGATGAGGCTAAGATGCTGCTGGAATCAGGTGTAGACAGGACATCGACCTGCTGGCAGGCAATAGGATATAAAGAGATGCTTAAGTTTCTTGAAGGCGAGGAATCACTCGAGCAGGCTGCTGACAGGATAAGGATAGGCACAAGGCATTATGCCAAAAGACAATTGACCTGGTTCAGAGGCATGGG
>CACYRM010000069.1 GCA_902776845.1 Oscillospiraceae bacterium | reverse complement strand
ATGGACCATTGTTAACGAATCACCTCACACAAAGCTTAAAAACACATGGTTTAAGCGGTTTCTTGGTTGAAAAGCATTTTTATTTACCATAAAAATTCTCTTCCGTCAAGAGAAATAGGCATAGTTGCCCAAACCCATTACGACGCAGTAAAGAATTATATAGAAGCAAACAATTCTTGTCAACAACTTTTTTCGTGAAGAATGTATTTTAATGAAATATTTTTCTTATATATAAGAATACGAAAAGGCTGCCTCAATGATCCTTAAGGCAGCCCTTCTAAGAGGAAAAAAGGTTATCACCACGATTGTTCAACAGTAATTAAGGAAATTCTCCAGCATCTTCTTCCCTTCAGGTGTGAGGATGGATTCGGGATGGAACTGCACGCCGTAGATCGGGTATTCCTTGTGCTGCACGGCCATAACTTCACCGTCATCGGCAACAGCCGTGATCTGAAGGCACTCAGGTATCGTGTCACGGTCAGCCGCAAGAGAATGGTATCGCGCAACCTTTGTGCGGTCACCGATTCCCTTGAAGAGCGGGCAGTATGAATAGAGTCCGACATCGGACTGCTTGCCGTGCATGAGTTTTTCCGCATAAGTGATAACGGCACCGTAAGCCTTGCATATCGCCTGATGTCCCAGGCACACGCCAAGGACCGGGATATCGTGAACCGAAGCGGCAACCTCAACGATAACGCCGGCATCCTCCGGTCTTCCCGGACCCGGCGAAAGGATTATGTGATCAGGCGCAAGGGCTTTTATCTCTGATACGGTCATCTCGTCATTTCTGATGACTTTGATATCAGGATTGATCTGTCCGATCATCTGATAGAGGTTATATGAAAAACTGTCGTAATTATCTATAAGAAGTATCATGTTTATACCTCCTGTGCGAGATGCAGGGAATTAATGACTGCCCTGGCTTTGTTGAGGCACTCTTCGAATTCCTTTTGGGGATCTGAATCCGCCACTATTCCGGCTCCGCTCCTTACAAAGACCTTGCCGTTCTTCTTGTAGGCGATACGGATCGCGATACATGTGTCCATATTGCCCGTAAAATCTATATAGCCGATCGCGCCGCCGTAAATGCCGCGCTTGTTGTTCTCAAGCTCACCGATCAGCTGGCATGCCCTTATTTTCGGAGCACCGGACAATGTGCCTGCGGGAAGCACCGCCTCTATGGCATCAAGCGCATCGTACTTCGGACTTATCTTTCCTCTGACTGTGGATCCGATATGCATAACATGCGAATAGCGCTCGATGCTCCTTAACTTCTCGACTTCGACAGAGCCGAATTCGCTGATCTTGCCAAGATCATTGCGTCCAAGGTCAACGAGCATATTGTGTTCCGCAAGTTCCTTCTCATCTGCCAGAAGCTCTTCTTCAAGCCTTCTGTCTTCCTCATCGGTCTTCCCTCTCGGCCTCGTGCCTGCAAGCGGGAATGTGTGAAGAATGCCGTCTTCGAGCTTTACCAGGGTCTCGGGAGATGCGCCGGCGACCTCAACATCGGTTCCGGCAAAGTAGAACATGTACGGGGAAGGATTTATCGTTCTTAAAATCCTGTATGTGTTAAGAAGGCTTCCTTCAAAAGATGCGGAGAGCCTGTTGGACAGGACGATCTGGAAGATATCGCCTTCATGTATGTGCTGCTTTGCTTTTTCGACCATGGAGCAGTATTCGTCTTTGGTGAACAGGGGTGTTACCTCGGAAAGGAGCCTGCCCTCGGTCTCCTCAGCTTTTTCGCCCGTAGTAAGAAGTGTGATCAGAGCTTCCAATTCCTCCAGGGCCTCGCTGTAACCCGCATCGATATCATCCAGGGACATATTGGAGATGAGGATCAGCTTCTGCCTTACGTGATCGAATGCGATTACCTTGTCAAAGAGCATCAGGTCGACATCCTTGAAATTCTCGGTATCAGTTACGTCGCACTTGGCGGTAGGCTCGGCGTAGCCGAGATAATCGTAAGAGAAATATCCGACAAGTCCGCCGGTAAAAGAAGGAAGGTAATCGAGCTTCGGACTTCTGAAATGCGACAGGATCTCCCTTATGACCTTTGACGGATCATCAGTCTTCTCCGTCTTATCACCGTAGGTGATCTCGCCGTTTATGCAGGTTATCTCGAGCTTGGGATCGAATCCTAAGAAAGTGTATCTTCCCCACTTCTCATCCGCCTGCGCGGATTCGAGCATATACGCATGCGTTGATGCATTCTTAAGGATACGGATTGTCTCTATGGGAGTCGTGAAATCTGACAATATCTCACAGCTTACGGGCACAACGTCGTATTTCCCGGTCTTTGCCAGCTCCCTGACCTCTTCTATAGACGGCACTGCTTTCATTTAAGTCACCTCCGGCCTAAAATTTGTCAAAGGCAATAAAAAACGCCCTCTGACAAAAGATCCCTCTCTTCTGCCAAGGACGAATAAGAACTTATCCGCGGTGCCACCTTGATTCACGGTCTGACCCGTGCACTTGCGAGATACCAACATATCTCCGGCCTCTTACGCGTGCCTGACGTCGCAATATACTTGGGGTATACCCTTTCCCCCGCGCCCTCCGGAGTCCATTCGCTGAAAGTCCCTTGTGTCCGGATCTCACCATCCCGGGCTCTCTTTGACAGGTGCTCTTAAAGCTACTCACTCTCCGTCAACGGTTTTCTGAATTGAGATAAAAATACTATACGCAAGGTAGGTTGTCAACAAAAAGTGCTGATACCGGTTGTGTGCATTTGAGGTGTACCCTGTCTCAAACATCAACATTTTGGGGCCAAAAAGCTATGGAAAAAGTTGAAAAAACGGGAAAGTCAACTTTTTCATTAACAATTAAGGCAGTAAAAGATATGGAAAAACCTGATATATCCGAACGCTTGCTGTCTATAACCGGAGCAATTCAATCTTTATTACCCGCGAAGAATAAAAGGCGGCTGTTACACCGCCTTCTATACTTATATCAAATATATGCTTAGAAGTTATACGCATACCCTGCACACTCATCCCATCCGCCTGGAATTGCCTTGTCAATTGCAGCCTTTACCTTAGCCTTTACATCATTTACATTATCATAGTCCCAAGAATGACCAGGATCTCTGTGTACGCCTACACCGGGAATTGTACCTTCATAATGATTATTGTCAAAGTCTGTTGTGTTCCAGTTAACTATAACCGTCCTGTACTCAGTCTCAGGCTCGATCTTTTTACCTGCAACTGAATCTATATGATAATAATAACAGTTATTTACATCGTATCCGCCGGGAACCGCTTTATTGATCGCGGCTTCTATCTTAGTCCTGACGTCAGCCTGGTCATCGAACTTCCAGTAAGAATCCGCCGAATCCTTATGTACGGGCACATCATTGATATATCCTTCATAAAAAACGCTGTCTTTGGTAGTGTTCCAGTAAACCGAAGCTGTTGAATGCAGAGGATACTCTACAGGCACAACAGTGGGAGTTGCAGTAGGCTTCGTTGTCGGCGTTGGCGTCGGTGTACCAGTCGGCTTTTTAGTTGGCGTTGCAGTCGGTTTCTTCGTAGGTGTACTTGTCGGTGTAGGAGCCCACTCCGCTGCATATATCGTTACCGTAATAGTCTTATCAGCAACATTTAAGACCGTGCCTGCCGGCGGGTTCTGACTTACGATCTTCGTTGCCATCTCAGGATCGTGATTGCTGAAGGTCCAACCGAACTGGATATTTACAGTCTCAAAGCCGGCATCTTTAAGAGCCGTCTTAAGATAGTCGATCGCGTCCTGATAATACATGCCCATTACATCAGGCATCAGCACGGTCGAAGGTGAAGTTACCACCTTGCCTTCGGCATCGAACGTATAGACAACGCCGTCGATCTGAAGGGTCTGGTTTACAGGTCTCCAGCCGTTGTCCTCATACCATGTGCCTGTTGCGTCGCTCTTCCATGTTCCGTTGCTGTATCTCGGATCCCATGCGCCGCTTGCCGTCAGCCAGCAGCCGTCACGGTAGCAGGAGGATTCCATATATCCTTTTTCATTGAAGTAATAGCACTTGCCGTTTATCCACAACCAGCGGCTTACGGGGTACCAGCCGTTATCCTCGTACCACCAGCCGATGCTGTTCTTTTTCCACATTCCGTGGCTGTAATTAGGGTCCCACGCTCCGCTCGCGGAAAGCCAGTATCCGTCGCGGTAGCAGTTGGATTCCATATATCCGGTCTCGTTAAAGTAATACCATTTTCCGTTGATCAGCGCCCACTGATTCTTATAACATGAATCACCTATAAGATACTGCCAGCCGTTCTGATCCTGGTTCCAGCCGTCAGCGGCATAAACGGCGGCCGGTATGAGCGACACCGTCATTACGATGACCATTAAGATAACTGCGGTTCTCGATCTAAATGACTTAAACATATCAGGCCTCCCGTTCCTGTTTCAGGTTAAATAATCAAAACCATTTTACTCTTTCGGAAAATGCATAACAATCAAATAACATGATGCATTCAAATTTGCCTGAATTCGCGGAGCCGTTTTGCGGATGGCACAATATACTTTGTTCAGCCCGCAAACAGCGTATTTTCGGGCATGCACCATATTGGTGACACTGTTCTTACAGGGTGGTGCTTGATGTTTTCGGGCCCCAAGGGGATACTGAAGCCACATCTGCAGGTGATTTTACGAAAGGATCGGATTTGACATGGTCGAATTTGGTGAACAGTTAAGAAGAGCACGAGAAGCAAAAGGAATGACACAGCAGTCTCTGGCTGAACAGTTATATGTAACAAGACAGTCTGTTTCGCGATGGGAATGCGGCGACCGTTACCCTGATCTTCTTACCACGACGAAGATAGCTCAGATCCTTGATGTGAGCCTTGACGACCTTTTATCCGGAAAAGAAATGGAGAAAGTAGTAGAAAGAAACCCTGTAGTGGAAAACAAAACCGCAAACAGCATTATGACAGCGCTTTACGCAACAGTCTTATTGTCAATGATAATTCCCATATTGGATGCTTTACTGAGACATCAGGCATTCGCAGACAGCAATATGCCGGGCTATGACACCTATGTCATCATTCATGTATCTGTCATTATCCTTGAGTTATTCAGCTTCACGTTCGGACTTGTAAACGCAATAAAAGGCTCTCTGTCACCTAAAAGAATGGGGGCGGTCATAGGAGCATATTTCGCGGCAAACTGCATAACGGGGGCGGAATCGGTGATCAGATCATTTCCTCCCGAGGCAATCGCAAGGAATCTGATTAACGGTAATACCGGCGATACCTTAAAAGCTTTCTTTATGATCGCGCTTTTGATGCTGCCGGGAATTACAGGAGCAGCCGGGACATTCTTCTGTTTTATCAGGAACAAGAACCGGAGCGTTTGGCCCGTATTGATAGCTTTAGCTTCAGTTGCCGGAATCAGCCTCAGCATAACCGGCAAACTGAACATTCTCACTAATTACAGCGAGCATTTCACAATGAATCAGACAGTAAGCCTGATACTTACTATCGCGGTATATGCTTTGATCATCTATCAGACTTTCACGCTTCAGATCAAAAGGAAAAAAGCCAAAGAAACCGTCAATAAGTGATCAGAACAAAAAAGGATGCCGTTTTGCAGCATCCTTTTTTTATTGATCGTAAATTCTTTAAATCAGATCAGTAAATAAGATATCTTACCAATCCTGCGTTTACGGTGTATTCAGGCAGGCCGCTCTCAAGATCGCTGTTCCACTGGCTGAAATTAGCGGAGATCATCTCATCTCTGACTGCATTCTGCCATGCGGGTCTTGAAGCTTCGAAATAGTAGATAAGTACTGTCTTGTTATCGGCAGATACTACCATTTTGATATCGCCCTGCTTGCGGTCGCTCTCGAAAAGCCATTCGGCTGCTTCTTTCTCTGCGGGATCCTGTCCCTCACCTTCTGCAGGCTGAAGGCTCTCAAAAGTGATACCGGAATTATAACCGCCGTTGAGGATATAATCCGAATCATTTGAGTGAGCCTTAACAACGTTGTAGAAAGAGAGAGGATCCATTCCCTGTACACAGTATGTTGCAGCATCATCAAGTGTCTGCTGAACTGCCGCAGCGACCTCTTCCTCTGTGGATTCGCTGGTAACGCCTGTGCTCAGAGTAAAGTGTCTGTATGTAACCTTGGCTGTCTCGTCATACTGCTTGTCCGCAATATAAACAACATAAACGCCGTAATCAGTCTGGATGGTCTTAACATCACCGGGCTTGCTGTCACCGTAAACATATTCCTTGACCTGGGAGTTCATATAACCTGCTCCGGAATATGAGAGGCCGGCGGTAAATGTCGGATCTGCGCCGTCTTCATAATCAACGAGGGCATCCTCATCACCGATTTCCTTGAAATAGTCCATAACAGCCTGTCTGAAAGATGCGGAATCCGTTGTAGCGTTTGCGATCTTTTCAGCTGAAGCAACGCACTTGTCGTAGTTGATTACCTTGCCTTCATCGTCTTTGTCAGCAGCAAGGAAGTATGAGTTGTAATCAACAGAATAATACTTGCCGGGATCCTCATTGTATTTAGCCATTACCTGTTCGTCTGTGGGAACTACTGAAGGATCAAACTGCTGCAGATAGTAACCGTATTCCTGAACGAGAACCTCACGTGCCTGGAAATCAATATATGATCTTCTGGTCATACCTGTTCCGTAAAGTGCCTGAAGGTACTGTTGGCCTGTGGAAAAACCGTACATCATCGCATAAAGATCCAGAGTCTCAAGATTCTGTGCAGCGACATCGCGGGCCTTTGAATACTGCATGAAGCCGTTCTGCTGTGCAGCACGCTCTACAAGAGCCAGAGTCTTCATCTGCTTGGCTGTTTCTCTTAAGAGCCAGTCCCTGTATGTCTCGCCTGTTGTTGTGTCATAGACCTCATCAAGCTTGTCTTCAGAAACCATTCCGTACTGGGAATAAGAGTCATAAACCTCCTTGAAATGGAAGTTTGTCTCAAGAACAGAATAATTCTTTACCGTCTTCTTTGAACCGTCGGAAAGTGTCTCTACGATCCCGACACCTGTCAGAGTCTTGGGAAGTATTCCAGAGATATATGTGAAAAAGCATACGACAATAAGAACGATAGCGACGACAACCACTGTCATTCCGCCTGCGGCAACTTTTCTGCTTGACTTTCCGGATTTGGGAGCCTTTGCCATTTTGACTGTCCACCTTATTTATTATTTAGTAAAAAGCACCAAACATTATAATTCGGAGCCCTTGATAATGCAAGGAAGTTGTTCGGGAACATCAATAAAATAGTCGGGTCCGAGGCTCTCCAGTTCCTCTCTCGGCATCTTCGTCCACCCTACGAGAGCAAAATCAGCACCGGCATCCCTGGCCGACAGGATATCCGGGACCGCATCCCCTACATACAGGACACGGCTCATGTCCGTGATCCCCATGCGTCTTGCGGCCTCGATAAGCGGGTCGCCGTGTGGTTTCGCGAGTTCGGTCGCCTCGCGGAATACCATCGTATCGAAGTATCTTTCAAGGTCGAGAAGGCCGATCGTTATCATGGCTGAGGATTCACGTTTGGACGTTACTATTCCCTGTCTGACACCGTTGGACTGAATCTCCGAGAGGAAATCATAAACGCCCGGGAAAATGGAGATAGCGTTCTCTCTCATGCGGGCGCAGTTATATTCCAGATATGCTTCCGTCAGGCGTGCCTTCGTCTCTTCATCGTGCATCGAGAATGTGTCACCCAAAGGTTTTCCGATATAGCTCATCAGATCCGCGTCAGTCCTGTCGGTGCCGCCCAGGATTATCTCATACGATTTCTTCAGGGATTCCATGATAAGCGGGATCGAATCCCACAACGTTCCGTCAAGATCGTAAAGAACGAGATCGTACTTACTCATCGCCCTTTGAATTCTCCTCTTTGCCGCCGTCTTCCGGCTTTTCGACGGGATTGATATGGATCAGCACCTTGGCAATGGCATTTTCCTCGACCTTGAGGACCTTGATCCTCAGGTTCTTGTAGTTGACCACAGGGTGCTCCGTCTCTTCGGGAACACGGTCAAGCTGTGAGATGACAAGGCCCGCGATCGTATCGTATTCGTCGTTATCAAGCTCAATATCGAGAACATCCTCCAGATCGGAAAGGGTCATGTCGCCCCTGACGATATAGTCGCCGTTGGAGAGCCTGACGAATTCGTCAGCCTCATCGTCAAACTCGTCAGTGATATTTCCGACTAGCTCTTCAAGCATATCCTCAATAGTCGCGATGCCCATGGTGCCGCCGTATTCGTCAACAATAACCGCCATCTGCATTCCGCAGTTCTTCATCTCGCCGAAGAGAGAAGATATCTTACGTGTCTCATGAACGATAAGGGGCTCCCTTATGAACTTTTCGAGTTTGAAAGGCGCATCCTCCGTTGGAGGCATTATACCGATGAGGTCCTTTATATGGAGTATTCCGATGATGTCATCTATCGTATCCTTATAGACAGGGATCCTCGTGAACTTCTCTTCCCTTGCGACACGCATAACCTCGTCATACCCGGCGTCGATCGGAAGCGATACTATCTTCTTGCGGTGAGTCATTATTTCCGAGACTTCCTTGTCGTTGAACTCGAAAACATTCTCGATCATCTCTTTCTCGGAATCCTCGATATTTCCCGACTCGGAACCGACATCGACCATCATACGGATCTCTTCCTCGGTTACGGGCTTATCCGTCTGGTTGGGGTCGATCCCGAAAAGCTTCAGGATAAGATTGGTGGATTTTGTCAGGAACCATACAAACGGTCTTAATACGGCGCCGAAGAACTTGACGACGTTGGCAGCCGCAAAAGCCCACTTCTCAGGCTTATTCTGGGCAATACGCTTCGGAACGAGCTCACCCAGGACAAGGGAGAAATAAGACAGGACAAAAGTGATCACGACCGTCCAGAGCGGTTCCATCCATGGATGGACAGTCTCCGGATCAACCCAAAGCGCAAGCCTCGAAGCGAAGCTGTTGGCGGCAAAAGCCGATGACAGGAATCCCGCAAGCGTTACGCCTACCTGAATCGTCGCAAGAAAGCTTCCGGGATTATCGAGAAACTTTATTACCCGCAGAGCCTTCCTGTCGCCCTCCTCGGCAAGCTTATGCATCTTTGCGTCATTAAGCGAAATAACAGCCATCTCGGTGCCTGAGAAAAAGGCATTCACGAGAACGAAGAACAGTACCAGTAATAGTTCGAGCAATATGTCCATTATTTCATTCCGTTAAGGATATCGATCAGTGTCTGTCTGACGACCTGGTGGTCCGCTTTGCCCTTGAGAGCGCGCATTGACTGTCCGATAAGGAAAGTGAGATTTTTTTCCTCACCTGCGAGATAACCGTTTACGGCCTTCTCATTTGCCGCGATGATCTCCCTGATAACAGGCTCGATGGCACTTGTATCTGATACCAGAGCGAGGCCGTTGTCGGCAATGTACTTCTCAGGATCAGTGCCGTTGAGGAAAGCCTCCTCCAATGCTTTCTGACCCGATTTGCGGTTGATCTTTCCGTCATTTACAAGGTTTATTATCTGACCCATGAGCTTTCCGTCAAAATCAATATCGGCTGACAGGATCTTCGCATCCTTGGCGAGCTTGAGAAGGTCTGTCATCAGCCAGTTGGAGCAGTCCTTAGGGTTCTTTGCGACTTCGCATGCCGATTCAAAGACCTTTACGAGCGCAGGTGTTCCAGTGATGATCTCGGCATCATATTCGGGAAGTCCGAGCTCCTTCACATATCTCTCGCGCTTTGCGTCAGCAAACTCCGGAAGTCCCGCTCTGATCTTTTCGAGGAATTCGTCGGAGATATTAATAGGCATAAGGTCAGGATCCGGGAAATACTTGTAATCCTGCGCATTCTCCTTGGAACGCATGGAGTATGTGTATTCCTGCTCGTCATCCCAGCGTCTTGTCTCCTGAACGACTTTTCCGCCCTCCTCGATAAGGTCGATCTGTCTGTCACGCTCATATTCGATAGCGCGCTCGATCGCCTTGAGGCTCGCTATATTCTTCATCTCGGTCCTTGTGCCGAACTCCTTCTGGCCTCTTGGTCTTACGGAGAGATTTACATCGGCTCTCATGGAACCTTCCTGCATCTTGCAGTCGGAGATCCCGAGATACTGCATCGTATCCCTGAGTTTCTCGAGATAAGCGGTAACTTCCTCAGCGCTTCTGAAATCCGGCTCTGAAACGATCTCAAGGAGCGGTACGCCGCAACGGTTGAAATCGACCATTGTCATGCCGGTCACAGGGTCATGCACGAGCTTGCCGGCATCTTCCTCCATGTGTATCTCATGGATGCCGATCGACTTCATGCCCTGGGATGTCTTGATATCAACATGACCGTTCCTGCAGATCGGATAGTAGAGCTGTGATATCTGATATGCCTTCGGAAGGTCGGGATAGAAGTAGTTCTTACGGTCGAACTTGTTGTTTCTCGTGATCTCACAGTTGAGCGCGAGACCTGCCTTTACGGCATATTCAACGACCTGCTTATTGAGTGTCGGAAGTGTTCCGGGCATTCCGGAGCAGACTTCACAGACATGTGTATTGGGCTCGCCTCCGAACTTGGCCGAGCAGCCGCAGAAGATCTTTGATTCTGTCGAGAGCTCACAGTGTACTTCAAGGCCTATAACCATCTCATAGTCCTGCATGATCTTAGCCCTCCCCTCTTAATGCTTCTTCAGGGATCCTGTTCTCGTATCCCTCTCCGGCTGCAGCCTTCTGATAAGCAGCCGCAACGCCGGTAACGGTCTCCTCGGAGAATCTCTTTCCCATGATCTGAAGGCCTACAGGTAGTCCTTCAGATGTAAATCCGCATGGTACGGACATAGCCGGGATTCCCACGATATTTACGAGTACCGTGCAGATGTCACCCAGATACATCTTGAGCGGGTCTGACAGGCTCTCGCCTTTCTTCAGCGCTGCCGTCGGAGCAACAGGTCCAAGGATGGCATCGTACTTTGTAAATGCCTCATCGAAAGCCTGCTTGATCAGGTTCTTAACACGGAGCGCCTTGTTGTAGTAGGCATCGTAATATCCTGAGGAAAGAACGAAGTTGCCGAGCATGATCCTTCTCTTGACCTCAAGACCGAAGCCTTCGCTTCTGGACTTGATATAAAGCTGGCCCAGGTCTTCAACACCTTCAGGTCTGTAGCCGTACTTGACACCGTCATATCTGGACAGATTGGAGCATGCCTCAGCTGTGCAGATGATGTAGTACGTAGGGATGGCATACTTGATTATGGGCATCGAAAATGTCTCGACAACAGCACCCTTTGACTTAAGGACTTCCACCGCGTCGAGTACTGCCTTCTTAACATCGGCATCGATGCCTTCGCCGATATATTCTTCGGGGATACCGAACTTCTTACCTTCAAGGCTGTAGCCCGTGACCTTTTCGATGTCGAGCTTTTCAGACTCAAGCGAAGACTGATCCTTCTGGTCCTTGCCGCTTATAACGTTATAGACTGCAGCGATATCCTCAGCTTTCCTGGCGATAGGTCCGATCTGGTCGAGTGATGACGCAAAAGCTACAAGACCGTATCTTGATACG
>CACYRM010000068.1 GCA_902776845.1 Oscillospiraceae bacterium | reverse complement strand
AAGGTTGATCTACATACAGCGGATACTTTAAGGAAAGAAGAATGAAGGAAGTAAAGCAGCTTGGAGACAGATCTAAGAGCAAGGCAAAACAGGCCGCTCCTCAGAAAATGTCTTCTCATGAATCAAAGGCAGTTACAATACCTTATCCGTGGCTTTATGCTTCTATAGTTCTTTTCCTGACAGTACCGCTGTTTATATTTTTTATGGGATATCTCCGGCTGTCAGTCGGGATCCCGCTTACCCTGATCTTTGCGGTAATAGTTCTTTACTGCGTTTCTGACTGCCTGAATGATCCTGACGGAGTAAAGCTTTCAAGGCATGATACGGAACTTAAGATGCCGGTATCATATATAATCGGATTCGCGGTTACCGCACTTGTCTTGTCTTTTGTCTCGGGAGTCGGAGAATATATCTTTACCATCCAGGATCATCCGTACAGAAGGGCGATCCTGAGAGACCTGATAGATTATGACTGGCCTGTCATTTACGATTATTCGACACAGACTAATCCCGAAGTAATAGATATCTTCGGTATCGTCTCGGGAGAGCGCGCTTTTTCCTATTATTTCATCTACTGGATGCCTGCGGCGCTGGCCGGTAAGATGTTCGGATTTGAAGCCGGAAATTTCGTGCTTTTCCTTTGGAATTCTCTGGGCATATTCCTCTCACTGACGGCTGCCTGCGCGGCGATAAAGAGATTTACCGCCTGGGTTCCGTTCCTTTATGTTTTCTTCTCGGGCCTCGATGTGATCCCGAATTTTGTATATCTGTTTAATGAATACGGAAGCTGGCGCTGGTTTGAAGGCTACGTTCCGGTATTATCCTATGTCAGCAATTTCAGGGAGCTCGCAAGTGTATTTAATCAGATGGTCCCGTGCTTCCTTGTAGTCGCGCTGCTCCTGATATCCCACAACACAAGATCCATGGGTCTGACGGCAGGAATACTGTTCGGCTACTCTCCGTGGGCGGTGTTCGGCATTCTGCCTGTCGTCGGAGCCATATTATTCGGGAAAAAGCACAGGGCTAAAAAGCTTTCCAAGTCAGCAACGAATGTGTTAAGTCCCGTGAACATTGCGTCCGCCATGCTCCTTTTGATCGTTTTCGGCAGTTATTATCTGTCCAATGCTGCTGCCACCGATTACAAGGGCTTTGCCTGGGAGACATTTGATGATCCGCTTTTGTTTATTCCGGTATACCTTATCTTTATCGCGTTAGAGGTTCTTCCTTTTGTGGTTATCCTTTATAAGACCATGAAAAAGGATCCGGTTTTCTGGGCATCCGCGGCTGCTCTTCTCATCATTCCGCTGTATCAGGTTACGGGGATGAATGACTTCTGCATGAGATGTTCCATGCCGGCCCTCTTCGTTTTCTGCATTTATATGAGCGGAGTCGTTGCGGACGTTATGGATGAGAAGAATACGCCCAAGACCGGAAAGGGGTGGCTCAGATCTGCTGCCGTAATGCTTACAGTGATCCTGATGACTTTCCCGACGCTTCTCAATCTGTTTGTCATCTTCGGGTCCGTTATCCAGGGTGAACCGAATAATAAGGAAGATATCGGTTCTTTCGGAAATATCAATCAGGCGGAATACGCCGAAGTGGTCCAGGAACAGTTCTTTGCAAAGGACTACGAGGACGCTTTCTTCTACAGATATTTTGCAAAATAAAAGAGGTGAGAATCGTCACCTCTTTCTTGTTTTTGGATCAGTCTTTGGATTCTTCCTGTGCAATGTATATCGGTCTGCCCTTGGTCTCGATGTAGGTCCTGCCGATGTATTCGCCTAAGATACCGAGACACATCAGGATCAGTCCGCCGATGAAAAGGATAAAGCACAGCAACGAAGGATAACCCGGAACATCATTATATATAGTCAGAACGATCGCACGGATGAAGTAGTAGATGAGGTAGACGAATCCGGCGAAAGCAAATCCGAATCCGGCATATGTTGCAAGTCTCAGGGGAGCGGTGGTAAAAGCCACTATTCCGTCGATCGCATATCTGAATAGCTTCCAGAAACTCCACTTGGTCTCTCCGGCAGCGCGTTCGACGTTCTCGTGTTCGACCCATTTAGTCCTGAAGCCTACCCATGCAAAGATACCCTTTGAGAAACGCTGGCGTTCCGAGAGGCTCAGGATGGCGTCAACGACTTCACGCTTCATTAGTCTGAAGTCCCTTGCACCGTCTGCGATCTCGACATCACACATCTTGTTAATGAGCTTATAAAAACAACGCGCGAAAAAGCTCCTTATCTTAGGTTCACCTTTACGTGTGACCCTTCTTGCCGCGACTATATCATATTCACCTGAATCAAGATCATTGATCATCTGCGGAATAAGGGAAGGGGGATCCTGCATGTCGGCATCAAGGATAGCTATATAATCGCCCTTTGCCTTTTGCATTCCTGCATACATGGCAGCCTCTTTGCCGAAATTCCTGGAGAAAAAAACATATTTGACGGATTTGTCATTTGCAGCGAATTCCCTGATTATTTCTGCCGTTTTGTCGCGGCTTCCGTCATTTACAAAGATAAATTCAAAGCACCTGTCAGGAGAAGTCTCGGATCTGCGCACATTACACAGTGCCTCATACAGGATCGGAAGCGATCCTTCCTCGTTATAGCAGGGAACTATAAGACTGATAAGCAAAGCAATTCTCCTTTTCCGAACGCGTTTTTCCACGTCAGCGGTACAGATTATTTATTCTATTTGAGACAATTGCGCGAACGAAGTGAGTCGCAGTCGCAAATAGAATAAATAATCTGTTTGTATTATAATCAAAAATTATTGTCGGTGACAATAAAGAATGCCTAAGAAAGGGCGGAATGAAAATGAGAGAGCTCTCAAGCCTTAACGGAGGAACAGCAAAGCGGCAGGCAGCCGCTGCCCGTCAGAAGCCGGCCTTAAAAAATGCAGGTAAGCCTGATCTTCGTCCTCTTTGCGCATTTCTGGTAACGCTGGTTCTTTACGTATTCCTGATGATCGTAAACAGCAAATATCCGCTTGGCAAGAACTCTTTTATCTTAAGCGATCTTAAAGCCCAGTATGCTCCTTTCCTTGCTCTTATGAGAAGCAAGCTGACAGGGATTGGAAGCATTCCACAGGACAATCTGATATCGTACCTTTCATATTCTTTCGAGCTGGGTCTCGGAAAGAATTTTATCGGCACATTCGGTTATTATCTTGCGAGTCCTTTTAATCTGCTCTATCTGCTTTTGGATGAGACTCAGATAGATTTTGCGGTTCTTTTGATCGTAGTGTTAAAACTTAGTTTTTCCTCCGCGTTCATGTGCCTTTTCACCGGACTCAGAGCCGGAGACAAAAAGACCCGCTGGCCGGTCCTTATCGGTATCATGTACGCGTTCTCGCTTTACGCGCTCTCGTTTATGTTCCATATCATGTGGCTTGACGGCTACATGATCCTGCCTCTGATACTTTTCTTTACCGAGAAGTTTATAAAAGAGCGGAAATACGCGGGACTGGTTCTCTCTTTGCTGTATCTTTTCGTATCGAATTACTACATAGCATATATGGCAGGCATTGCATCCTTCCTTTACCTCTGCATTAGGATGATCGCAGAGAAGACAGAGAAGAGAAAGGCGGCAGGCATAGCTGTCCGTTATGTGCTTACTGCAGGATTTACTGCTCTTATAACGGCTGTCATGCTTGTCCCTGTCGGTCTTGATACGATCAGGAGCGCGGATCAGACAGTCTCCAATAACAGCGGGAACATGATCACTTATTCTCCTCTTACGCTGATCCACATGTTTGTTATGGGCGAGTCCGGGGACTTCGATGATCTGATGCCGGGCAATTATCCGTTCCTGTTTATATGCCTTCCGGTGGTCATACTGACCTTGATCTATTTCCTCAGTCCTGTTTTCAAGGGCAGGGAGAGAAAAGTTCATGCTTTCTGCATGCTCGGAGTTCTTTTATCGACTGCGTTATATCCAATCGACAAGATCTGGCATGTATTTGACGACCCTAACTGGTTCTGGCACAGACAGGCTTTTGTTTTCCTGCCTTTGTTCCTTGTAATCTCACTGAAGGTTCTTCTGAGGATAAAAGAGGTCGCGAGAAAAGATATAACCAAAGCGATGCTGATCATGTATCTGCTAGTGATCATTGATTTCTCTATCGGAAAAGTAACAGGCAAGACAGATTCCGTTCTTTTCAATCTGTGCCTGATCACTGCTTATTCCGGACTTTTCGCCGGCTACGGTGTGGAGAAATGGCCGGAACAGCTTAAAGATATGCCGAGAATGCTCTCGCCTCTGCTCAGCGGCATCATCTGTTTTGAACTTGCTTTTGCGGGTCCCATGATGACATCAAGTCTCGAGACCATTACGATCAACGGCGGTTCGGCAGTGGATTATATCGTGTCGCTCAACGCGGAGAATGAATTCGGCAGTTATGCCGCTTCAAGGAGCGCTTCTACAGGTGCGTTCAGGGCTGAGACAGAGAAGATCTCTGATTATACCGACAAGAATTATATTGATGAGGGCGAGGCGTTTTTCGCCGGTTACCGCGGTATATCCTTCTTCAATTCAAATTCGAACAAGAGGATGCACCATTTCATGAAACAGCTGGGAATGCAGACGAATTACAACTATTTCGCCGTATGGCATACATTTGCCTGCCCGTCTGTCGATTCGTTCTTCTCGGTAGGATCGGTATCTGCCAGAAAAGATATCTCATTCTACAGGATGGAGAGTGAGGATTCGTTCGGAACCGGATTGGGATTCTACGCAAATGACGATGCCCTTCCTCTTGCTTTTGCCGCAGACAGGGGAGCGCGTGATTTTGATTTCTACAGACTTGAAAAAGATGCTGACAGCAAGGATTATTTCTCATTCCAGAACGACTGGTACCGCTCAATGTTCCCGGAAGAATTCTCTGAGGATTTCTTTATCGAGTATGGTGAGGAAGTAACGGGAGAGCCTGTTATCTTAAACGGCACTGTCTTTAATTCCAGCGGTTATGTATCCAACAAGGAGCTTTTGAAAGAAGCGGATCCGAGTGAGAAGGAAAAGAAGGCAAATGCCAATAATACTGATCCATTGGGACTTGAGAATACCGTTTACGGCGAGCTCGAAAAGAATATGACCGAGATCTACAGGAACAATAAAAATGCTCCCATCGTCGTTGAGTATGAATTCAAGGCTCCTTCCGGTGATGAGCTATACTGCGCTCTCGCCACGGGAACGATCGTGGACGGTGCCGAGCTTTACGTTAACGGCATCAAAGCATATGATATTCCGTCTTATACTTATTACTCCCAGTTGTTCAGACTCGGGAAGTTTAACGAGGGCGACGATGTCAAAGTAACGTTCCTTTCGGATAATGATGAATGGTCATATCTGAACATAAGATTTGCAGGCTTCGACAGTGAGACCTTCTCGGAGCAGACAGCTAAGATCGGTAAGGACAAGGTTAAGACAGAGACTGTCTTTGACGGGTATGCAAGATTCAGCGTTAACGGTCTTGAGGCTGATGAGACAGTCATCACCACTATTCCTGCGGAGGACGGATGGCAGCTCTATATAGACGGCTCACCGGCTGAGTACAGTGAATACCAGAATGCATTTATCAGTTTTGACGTTCCGTCGGGAGATCATGTTGCCGAGCTCGTGTTTACCGCTCCGGGACTTAAGGGCGGAGCCCTCGTATCCTGCGCCGGCGTAGTGCTTCTCGCGGCATTTATCTTTATCGACAAAAAAGTCCTGAAAAAGAAGGAAAAATAAAAGTAATTCAGATATTCTTTAATATGAATCAGTCTTTGGAGGTTTTGAATCATGGATTTTATGAAAGCTTATGAACTCTGGTCGACAGATCCTTTTTTCGATGAGGGAACAAGAAACGAACTTATCGCTATTAAGGATGATACCAAAGAGATAGAAGACAGATTTTACAGGGATCTCGAGTTCGGTACTGCGGGTCTGAGAGGCGTTCTCGGCGCAGGAACCAACAGGATGAATGTCTATACGGTGGCAAAGGCTTCCGAGGGACTCGCGAAATACATCCTTTCATGCGGGGAGGAGGCAGTCAAGAGAGGCGTAGTTATCTCTTATGACTCAAGACATTTCTCTCCCGAGTTCGCGCAGATCACGGCTCAGGTACTCGCTGCAAACGGAATTCCGAGCAGACTTTCTGACGAATTAAGACCTGTCCCGGTGCTTTCATTCTCAGTAAGATATTTCAAGGCTTTTGCGGGAGTTATGATCACAGCCTCCCATAATCCTTCCAAGTACAACGGATACAAGGTTTACGGTGAGGACGGCGGCCAGGTACCCCCTGAAGCGGCTGACGCAGTCCTCTCAAATATCGAGGCTATCTCCGATATCAGAACTATCAGGATGATGGACATCGAAGAGGCCAAGGCAAATGGCCTTGTTACTTCTTTCGGACCTGAGATCGACTCCGCATTTACGGAAATGCTCACAAAGCTCGTTGTCGATCAGGAGGCTATAAATAAGCAGGCTGACATGAGCATCGTTTATACTCCTCTGCACGGTTCAGGCAACAAGCCCGTCAGAAGGATCCTTGAGGCTGTAGGCTTTAAGAATATCCATATCGTTAAGGAGCAGGAACTTCCTGACGGTTCTTTCCCGACAGTAAGCCTGCCTAACCCTGAGAACCCTGAGGCTCTCTCAATGGCTATTGAGCTCGCCAAGAAGACAGATGCTTCTCTTGTTTTCGGTACAGACCCTGATTCAGACAGGATCGGTGCCGCAGCCAGGGTAGTTGAGAACGGCGAAGTCAAGTATAAGTGCTTCTCCGGCAACCAGATGGGTCTTATGCTCCTCGATTACATCCTTGACGCAAAGAAGAATCTCGGAACACTTCCCGATAAGTCTTTCGCAGTTACGACGATCGTATCCTCCAAACTCGTAAAGAGCATCTGCGATTATTACGGTGTTGAGCTTCAGGAGACACTTACCGGATTTAAGTTCATCGGAGAGAGGATCAAGCTCGATGACGAGTTCGGCGACAAGCACTTCCAGTTCGGCTTCGAAGAGAGCTACGGCTATCTTTCCGGCGTTGACGTACGTGACAAGGATGCCGTTGTGGCTGCAATGCTCATCTGCAATATGGCTGCGGCTTCTTTTGAGAAGGGTGAGACACTTGCAGACAGGCTCGACCATCTTTATGAGAAATACGGTTACGGTATCGAAAAGACGATAAGCTGCACCTTGGAAGGCAAGGAAGGAATCGAGAAGATCGGCAGCTGCATGGCTGAGCTCAGAAAGGAGCTTGCCGGCTGCAGGAACCTTGCTGAGGCAAAGAACCTTCTCGGAGGCGCATCCGTAACGGCTGTCCGCGACTATAAGGAATCCAAGCGTTATGATTTTACTGAAGACGGCGTAAAGGTCTCCGAGATCACACTTCCCAAGTCCAATGTTCTTCTTTATGAACTCGGCGGCAACAAGGGAATCGACTGGGCATGCGCAAGACCTTCAGGCACTGAACCCAAGCTCAAGATCTATATGGGCGTTTACGATTCTGATAAGGCGGCCGCAGAGAAGTCTTTTGAGACCATCAAGGGCCAGGTTGAAGGATACGTTAAATCAAAGCTCGTTTAAAACGTTTCAACCAGCGGAATAACGAATTCATAGACAGCCTTGGCGAAGCCGAGGCTGTCATAGTCTGCGGAGATATATGATGCGGCTCTCTTGATCTCTTCGGTGGCATTTCCTACGGCGATGCCGTATTTTGCCGATTCGATCATGGACAGGTCGTTGTCGCTGTCTCCGATCGCAAATGTGTTGCCGGCGGGAATCCCAAGGTAATCAGCAAGCTCCAGCAGGGCATTGCCCTTGGATACTCCTTTGCGCATCACATCATACAGACCGGGACCTGAAGAGATGAGGACAAGCTCCGGATCGGAAAGAAAGATATCGGCTACTTCCTTACATGGCTTTATCAGAAGGATCTTATTGAAAGCAGGTATCCTTTCCTGTTCGGGGAAACTCCTGTCAATATCTATGATGGGGGACTGTTTGGAGGGCTCGACCCCTTCGTTATATCCTTCAACGAAATACTTTCTGGATGATCTCGGGCAGAAGAAGATGCCTTCGTCAGAATAAAGCGTGGCATCTGCCTCTTTATCCATCAGGAGCCTCAGAAGGCTTCTGATCTTGGCATCATCAAAGTCTCTGGAGGCGAACTGTTTCCGCGCTTTTGCATCAAAAAGAGAACCGCCGTTGCTTGTCATTACGGGAACTTCGATGCCCAGGTTCTCGGCGAATTTACCTACGAGAAAAGATGACCTGCCAGTGGCTATCGTAAATGCCACGCCGGCTGCCTTTAATGCTCTGATAGCCTCTTTATTGCCCTCGGGGACGTCCTGTCCCGGAGCAAGAAGCGTGAAATCCATATCTGCTGCAAGAAGAGCTTTGTATTTCCGGGCCATATTATTCTCCGTGAAAAAATATAAACGATTTTACAACAACAGGTGATAAATTTGTTTGTGTTTTTAAATAATCTGCACTCCCGCCGTGGTTGAAATTTGAAGGAAGTACGTTTATTATAGTGTAGGATTATAAGTATATCTTTGTTATATGCAAAGGGGTTAGACTTTCATGAAGAAAAAAGCCGGTCAGGCTCAGGAAAATAACAGATATTCTGATGTGAGGAGTTCTTCGTTAGTACCTGCTAAAAACAGCGGATCAAAGAGTCCGGCTGTCTCAGCAGGCAGGAAGTCTTCAGCACCTGCAGCAGCGCAGGATGAATTCGATTATAAGAGTCTCGGGAAAAGTCTGAATAACGGTGAAACATACAAGAAGACCGCCCGTACAAAAACAAAGAGTTCAAAAACACAGGAAAATACCGTAAATGCATACGGCTTTTCCACGAACAAGAGCAAAAAGTCCAAGTCCGGCATATCAGCCATAAAGAGCAAGTACGGCATTCTCATTGCGGTTGTTGCCGCAGTACTTCTTCTCGGTGGCGCAATAGGTCTGGGCATATATTATATCGGTTCCGCTGAAGACCACTACGAAGTTACCATGGCTGACGGTACAGTCAGGAAGGTCACTGCGGAGGAGGCATATGCGGAACTTATGACAGATAAGTTCTATTCCGGTATCGTGGTCGACGGCGTTGACATCGGCGGCATGACTTATGATGAGGCTTTAAATACCGTAACGTCAAAACTGCCGGACAAACCGCTCAATATCGATATCAAGCTTGTTCTTAACGGGAAAAAGCTTATCCTGGATTTCTCTGACGCCACATTTGACTATAACACCCGCCAGATCCTCGATGAGGCATATGCTTTATACAGACCGGCAAATGCCGATGACCCGGCAAAGCTTATCGAGTGCTATAACAATGTGCAGCAGCTTAAGAACACTCCCCAGACATATCAGACGGCTTATACTGTTCATATCGAGAGCGTAACAGAGAGGATCAACAGGGTATTGCAGACTTATGTTGATGACTTTTCCCTGGTCAAGAATGCCACGATCGAGAGCTTTGACACCGAGACAAAGGATTTTGTGATCTCACCTGAGAAAGCAGGGTATGACATCGATGTTGAAGCTGCCGCAAAAGCCGTAAAGGCGCTTTTCGATTCCAATGTCTATGTCGGCGAGATCGAGGTTCCGACAGTAATGAAGGAACCCACTATAACAGAAGCCATGCTCAAGGAGAATTTCGGTCTGGTAGGCGAAGAGTGGACAAAAGCATCCGGAAACACCAACCGTAACAACAATATCGACAAGGCCTGCGAATATATAAACGGCACCATGCTCCAGCCTGGCGATACATTCTCTTTCAATAAGACTGTTAAGGAGAGGACCGCTGACAGAGGCTTCAAGGAAGCTACTGTCATTGCGGGCGGACAGTATGAACAGGGTCTTGGCGGCGGAATCTGCCAGGCAAGCACCACACTTTATAATGCGGTACTTAAAGCTAACCTTAAGGTCATTGAGCGCAATCATCACGCCTGGCCTTCGGATTATATCGCAACTGGACTTGATGCCACGGTTGACTGGCCCGGTGTTGATTTCCAGTTCCAGAACGATACGGACTATCCGGTTATCATTGTCATGTGGTTTGACTGGTCCGATGACACGGTCATCGCCGAGATCTACGGAAAGAAACTTCCCAACGGCGAGTATATCGAGATGTATGCCGAGATCACGAACCAGACAGATCCCGGTCCTAATGAATATGTTGAAGACAAGGAACTGCCTGTAGGTCAGACAAAGACCATCAGACAGGCTCATAAGGGCATTACGGCAAATGCCTATAAGATCTGGTACAACGCAAATGATGAAGAGATCCGCCGAGAACTTTACAATACGACATATTACTCCGCTTACGGTGAGAGGATCGGTGTCGGAGTTCTTAATCCTGACGGCTCATATGCGACAATGGATAAAAAGACAGGTGAGATAACGTCACCCATAATGACCGTTACACCTACACCTACGCCGGCGATCACTATTACTCCCACTCCCACGGAAGCTCCGCCTCCGCCGACTGACGCTCCTACGGAAGCGCCGCCCCCGCCGACTGAAGCTCCGCCGGAACCTACGGAACCGCCGGAAACCACTCCGGATCCGCCGCCCACCACTCCGGACCCTCCGGAGACACCTGAGGAAGGCTGACAGTTTCTTACGGGTCTGTCAAATAACAGCATTAAAGGAGCTCTCTTCTTACCGGAAGAGAGCTCTAGTCTTTTTAATAAAAAATAAACTGTTAATTTGTCTCATTTATGCCCCAAATATTTTCCGAAAGGGTTTATAATTATTCAGTTATTTATAGTAGGTTATTCTGTGCACAGGATACCTGCGAAAGTTTTTTCCAAAGGAGATCATGTTTATGGCAGAACTGACAAAGAAAACCATGGACGGTAACGAGGCTGCTGCGTATACTTCGTATGCTTTTACCGAGAACGCCGCAATTTACCCGATCACACCGTCATCGCCGATGGCTGACCACACCGATCAATGGGCACAGCAGGGCAGAAAGAATATTTTCGGACAGACGGTTAACATCGTCGAGATGGAGTCTGAGGGAGGCGCTTCAGGTGCTGTTCACGGCTCACTCGCTACAGGTGCTTTAACCACAACTTACACCGCATCACAGGGTCTCCTTTTGATGATTCCTAACATGTACAAGATCGCAGGCGAGCTTCTCCCTTGCGTATTCCATGTTTCCGCAAGAGCTCTCGCTGCTCACGCGCTCAACATCTTCGGTGACCATGCAGACGTATATGCCTGCCGTCAGACAGGTTTCGCAATGCTCTGCGCTAACTCCGTTCAGGAAGTTGCAGATCTTGCTGCAGTAGCTCACCTTTCTTCGATCAAGACAAGAGTTCCTTTCCTCCACTTCTTCGATGGTTTCCGTACATCACACGAGATCCAGAAGATCGAGGTTATCGATTACGACACACTCGGATCCCTGGTTGATTATGATGCAATCAAGGCTTTCCGTAAGAGAGCTCTTTCTCCTAATCACCCGACACTCCGTGGTACAGCTCAGAACCCTGATATCTACTTCCAGGGCAGAGAAGCTTCCAACCCCTTCTATCTTGCAGTACCTGATCAGGTTCAGTACTACATGGAT
>CACYRM010000067.1 GCA_902776845.1 Oscillospiraceae bacterium | reverse complement strand
TCGAAAATACTGATCTTCGAGGATATGGTGCTGAAGATCACGGATAAGTCTTACGACGATCTCGATGCGGTGGAGATGATGCGCTGGCTTGAAGGAAAGCTCCCTGCTCCGAAGGTCATATCTTTCGAAGAAGACGATTCTCACAGATATCTTCTCATGACAAGAGTTAATGGGAAGATGGCCTGCGATAAATACTATATGGAGCGCCCGGAGGAACTTATGCCGCTTCTTGCCAGGTCCATAAGAATGCTGTGGAGCATAGACATAAAAGGGTGCCCAGTTAAAAAGGATCTTGACCGGGAACTTAAGGAAGCAGCATACAGGGTGGAGAACGGTCTTGTGGATATGAGTGATTCCGAACCCGATACCTTCGGTGAGAACGGCAGGTTCAAAGATTCTAAGGAACTCCTTACGTGGCTTCGGGAGCATAAACCTTCTTATGAACCCGTATTATCCCACGGCGATCTGTGTCTTCCCAATATTCTTATTGAGAATGGTGACATAAGCGGGTTCATCGATATGGGCAACTGCGGCATCGCGGATAAGTGGAGAGATATTGCACTTTGCTACAGAAGCCTCAAGCATAACATCGACGGGACATACGGCAAGGTGTATCCGGGCCTTGAACCCGACGAACTTTTTAAGGAGCTAGGGATAGAGCCTGACATGGAGAAGATCGACTACTATATACTTCTGGATGAGCTGTTCTAGGAGGGCGAAGTATTACGAGATGCAGACGCTGCTGCCGCACACTTTGCACTTCATATGGATGATGTTGCTGTTCGGCTCGTAATATCCTTTGTAAACGTTGCCTGTCTTGCCGCAGCAGCCGCATGCCTGATCGGGAAGAAGCTCTTGATATACAAAAACAAAACTGTCATCAAGCCAGTCACCGGGAGTCCACTGACCGCCTGTAACGGAATTCAGCTGATTAACTTTGATCTCGTTCATGTTGTTGTCATCCATTGTTTGTTCCTCCTTTCAGGAAAAGATATAAGGTCCTTTTTCTATTATACTTCAAGATGACCGGGTCATTCTCATTTCAATTCCCAGGAACGGAGTTCCTCGTAAGGTTCCGCTCTTGCCAGGATGATCTTCTCGGCTGTTGCATCAAATGCCGTAAACTTATTAAGTATTATGGAGAATGCCTCATTAATGGTCCCGGGCTGTAATCCGACAGCCACAGCTGCGTGCGGGACCCACTGATAAGGCAGATAACGGCTCAGGTTTCCGGGTTCGTTATATTTGAGCAGTCTGTCATTAACGGTCCTGCAGGTGTCAAGAAGGAATTCATTCATTACGGGTCCGAGATATATAACATACGGGTTGAATACTCCGATGTTGGCGAAAGAGATCGTGTGTTTTTGCATGCCTCCGGCAATGTCCCCGATGTCAGAGATAAGTCTTTTCTCATCATCGCTTACTACCATGGACACGGTTACGTGCGGCGGAACGCCTGCATCAAGCATAAATGTGCAGCCTGTCGCAGCGGCAACTTCATCCATCATGGCGCGGATCTTATTTTCCGTGTCTTTGTCGAATTCCAGAGTTATCGCGTAATCCAGCATCTCAAGATCTCCTTGTGTACAGTTAACTTATGATCCTGATTATAACAGAAGGTGTCTGCCGTCAGCCGGCTCACCTTTGCCCCATATTTAGTTAATCAATTCATAAATTAATCTAACATTTAGTTAACAAACCTCTTATTATGTCCGTGATATAATCGCAGTATGGAAGTTGGATCTGCATTTTTTTACGTTGAGGCAAATATTGTCTGTATCATAATCTTCGCTACGCTGCTCATTAAGGATCTGGGCGGTGTTGGCAGGCAGACCAAACAGATGATCTTCGTAAACATCATCATTTCGCATATTCTGTATTTTCTCAGCGACATCTGGTGGGATCTTGTACTGACCGGGTGCATTCCGGCTGTCTTTTCGATAATAGCCATATTCAATATAATAAATGCCGTCCTTCTGAGCGCTATTACAGGATTTTGGTTCGTTTATGTTGAACTGTCGCAGGGTGAGGAATACATCAAGTCTTTAAAGGCGCGCATTATTGTTCTGATCCCCGCGATGTGCGAGACGGTGATTATGCTGATACTTTTTGCATTCTTCCCGGGTGTGGTGGTGGACGGAAACTTAAATCTGACAACGGTGTATTACGTCATTTTCGTCGGAGTGCCGGTAATGTATGTTATCCTGAGCGCTGTCCGTTCGTTTATCAGGGCTTTTCGAAAAGAAAACTATGCAGTCCGGAAACAGTATGTTGTTTGCGCTGTTTATCCGCTCTTTATAACTGTTATAGGCATTATTCAGACAATAGGGGCCTCGTTATTAGGGGTCTCGGTGCCGCTGTTCTGCTTCGGATGCGCGGTCATGATGCTATATGTATACATCATCTCGCTCAACGATCAGATATCGATCGATGAGCTTACGCGTCTCAACAACAGAACTCAGCTCAAGAAATATATTGTAGGTGAAGCGGCCAAGCCGGGCAATGATGTGCATTTTGTTCTCATGATCGACCTTAACAAGTTCAAGCAGATCAACGACCAGTATGGTCATGTCGAAGGTGACCATGCGCTTAGGAGAGCGGCAGACGCTCTCAGATATGCGTGCTCGGATAATGACATGAGACCTTTTATCGCGCGTTACGGCGGCGACGAATTCATCATCATTATCAGGACCGATGATGAGAAACCGGTAAAAGAACTCTGCGCCCTGATCAAATCAACGCTTATCCGTCTCAATGAGGAATCAGGCGCGGCATATGAACTTACCGCAAGTATCGGATACGCAAGCTACAACGGTGATATTTACGCTTTCCAGACAGCATTGACCAAAGCTGACGAAGCACTCTACAGGGATAAGAAAGCTGCAGTTTAATCTTTCACTGAGGATAAAGACCTTTTACCAGCTTCTCGGCATCTTCAGAAGATAAAGGACGTCCCCAGATAAAGCCCTGGACATAATCGCAGCCGATATCTTTAAGTGTATCAAGCTGCTCCTGCTCCTCGACACCTTCCGATATTACGTCGAATCCCATTACATGCCCGATCGAAATGATGGCGGCTACATATTGTCTTGAAGAATCGCCGGTATTCATCTTATCAATAAATGATTTATCGATCTTAAGAAGGTTGGCGGGGAACTTATGCAGATAACTGAGTGAGGAATAACCGGTGCCTCCTTAAATCTCTGACTGATCACAAAATCAATATCATAAGATCCCGCGGAAAGCAGGATCTTAAATATATTTTTATTTTATACACATGAGGGTTTGATATCTATTCAAAAAGCCCATTGTTAATTGAATATTCACCCGCCCGAAATGTATTTAACTCCCTGTTAACCTTATGGTCAGGAGACGGTGAAGTCAGTAAAAACAGCTGTTCCGCCCGCTTTTCCGGTCGAAAAACACGAGAGCGCAAACCTGCATCCCGTAAAATGATCGAGCCTGAACTTTAGCTTATGGGGAGTCCCTATCTGTCTGAAGCCGTCAGGTCCTTCGAAATAACAGGTTGCCGTATCGGAGGTAAAGTCGCATTCGACCCTTACCGTAAGGGAATCGCTCTGCAAAGGCACCTTTTCTTCAGTCAGGCCTTCTTCTTCGCTCAGATCCCAGGGACCGCCCTTGCTCGTGTTGCTGAGCATAACGGCATAAAAACTGCCGTTTTCCTTAGTGATGCCCGCAAAAGCATAGTCGCCCTGGAATGCTGAAAGACCTGCAAGATCGCCGTCATTAAGATCCTTTGCGCATACCGTTACCACAGCGCTTCTTAAAGGTCCTTCTATCTTCTGCGTCAGTGTGTTTTTCGCATGGAAAAGGTTCCTTGAGACCTTGTCTGTCGTTATATGAAAGCCTTTATCGAATTTAATAAGATTACTGTCAGGCTCGTGGTTAAACTGCCAGAAATCCTTATATCCGTCCGCAAAATCATCATTTCCGCAAAGCCCGGAGAGCTCGCATTCCTCGACCGTATTCTCCTCATCAAATACCGGTCTTCCGTCCTGCCATTCAAACGGCACGACGACAGGGAGCCTTCCGACCGCGCCGCTGTCCTGGAACATTATCATGTGGCTGCCGCAAGGCCCGTATACTATGCCGCCCTGCGCTATGCCGGAGTCTCTGATCCCAAGGTCGTTATCGTAGATATCCCCTCCGGTGAATTCCCCTTCAAGACTGTCTGACACATACATCGCCTCAACTCTTCTCCATCTGTCTCTTAAGGAGTGGATCATGAAGAGGTAATATTTCCCGTCGATCTTATATATGTGGGAACCTTCGAGTCCGAGCATCGGATTGCCTGTATCGTCAACGATCACACGGTCAAGCCCGCCTTCCTTGGGACCTGTCAGATCATCATTTAATTCTGTCAGATGAATGTCTGTATTGCCGTAAACCACATATGCTTTTCCGTTGTCGAAAAGAAGCGAGAGGTCATGGTAAAAGCCCTTTATCTCACTGCGTTTCCAGGGTCCTTTGAGATCTGACGCCCTGAAAAGATATGTCTTTTCCATATCGTTCGAGGAAAAAGTGACATAGAATGTGCCTTCATAGAATCTCAGCGTAGGAGCCCACATTCCTTTGCCGTAGATGTGAAGATCACCTTCAAGCCTTCTTGCGGGAGTGCTATCAAGAGTCTCGAAAACATAGGAATAATGCTCCCACTTCTTAAGATATTCAGATCTCAGTATCTCCCCGCCGGGGAAGAAATGCATAGTCGTCGTGATAAGGTAATAGTACCCGTCATGAAATATCACGTCGGGGTCAGGAATATCCATATTAAAGTGATAACAGCTTCTCATTTTCGCGCTCTCTAATTATCCTCAAAGCATTATTCTCATCAGCCGGAATAGAATTCGGTGGTGGTCTCGTTCTTCTGTATCAGGACCGAGCTCTGGTGATATTTCTTTATGAGCTCGTCACACAACGCGTGGACATCAGCCTCGCCGGTGTCACTCAGATAGATCACGAGCGTGTATTCCTGATATTCCGTACCGTCATCGCCAATCCATCCGCCGTTGGCTTCCTGGATGGTGTATCCTCCGAAACGTGAGATAAGGATGTCCTTGAGGATGCTCTTTGCCTCTTCGGGAGCATATACGGGTTCATTGGTGTCACAGTCATTGGTACCGAGATAAAGTACATACTGGATATCTTTTGCCGGAGCCTCTTCGGGCTTCTTATTGCCGTTGATAACGATAACAAGTGATGCCGCCGATAAACAAAAAGCGATTGCTGCAATAATGACCGCTACAGTTGAAGATCTTTTGTTCATATCATAATCCTCCGGGCTTTTTTAATACCTGAATTATAATATTCCGCAGAGCCTTATTGGTTAACGGAAGGTTAACTGTAATATGTTTTTCCGTAAAGATTCCGGGACTCCACGACGCGTGGGTAACATGCCGTCAGGTCCTGTGTTATCTTTGAGCCGGAAGGAGGCAGGAGCCATGGATAAATACGTAACAGGAGCTGTGATAAGAAAGCTCCGCGAGAATAAGAAGATGACACAGGAAGAGCTTGCCGGGAAGGTCTTTGTCAGCAGCAAGGCTGTGAGCAAGTGGGAGACAGGGCAGGGCTTTCCGGATGTAAGCCTTATAGAGCCTTTGGCAAAGGCCCTGGACATATCGGTCATTGAACTTCTGTCAGGCGAGGATATCAGGAATCTCAACCGTTCATCGAACATGACAAAGGGCAGATTCTATGTCTGTCCGGTCTGCGGAAATGTGATCAGCACGACAGGTGAGACGGTGGTCAGCTGCTGCGGGATAACGCTTCCGCCACTTGAGCCCGAGGATTGCGACACTGAGCATGAGATCAGGATCGAAAAAGTTGAGGATGAGTATTATGTCACGGTCAGTCATCCGATGACGAAGGATCATCACATATCGTTCCTTGCTGCCGTTTCTGACCACGGGATCCAGCTGGTAAAGCTCTATCCTGAAGGAAATGCCGAAGCGAGATTCCGCATAGACTGCATCAGGAAAATGTACGCATATTGCAACAGGCACGGGCTCTTCATGGTTAAGATGTGAAACAAAATAGATACAAAACCGATACACCGCCTTCAAGAAGCCTTTTTTAACGAATGATATACTCCCGTTATGGCATAAATAATTTCAATAAGACCAATCGGGAGGCGTATATCAGATGATAACCGGAAAAAAGATAAGCAGATATTTCAGAAGGGGACTGACGTTTGCAGTCATGTCTGTTGTGGCAGTGTCGTGCTTCGGAGGCTGCAGCACTGCGGATGAACCCAAGGCTACAACAGCTATTGCGGAAGACGGAGTCGTGCTGTCGAATGATTCGTCGGATTTCGTGCTTCTGAGCGAAGCGGTCCCGGATGCGATCCTGGAGATCAGATACTACGGCACATATAACTTTGTCGGCGACAGGATCGACGGTTACGAGGAACCGGTTGCGCTCCTCACCAAAGAAGCAGCCGCATCTTTGAAGGAAGTCAGTGACGAACTGATAACCATGGGTTACCGCCTGAAGATCTACGATGCGTACAGACCGCAGATGGCTGTTACGAACTTTAAGAACTGGGCGCTGGACCTTGACGATACCAGGATGAAGGAATACTTCTATCCTGAACTCGAGAAAGATGTTCTTTTCCCGCAGGGTTATATTGCGGAGCATTCCGGCCACAGCCGCGGAAGCACCATCGACCTTACGCTTTTCGACATGACCACCGAGAAAGAGGTTGATATGGGCGGCACGTTCGATTATTTCGGCGAACTGAGCCATCCGGACTATATGGAGATCACCGACGAGCAGTATGCGAACCGCATGATCTTAAGGGATGTTATGGTCAAGCACGGATTCAGGCCCCTTGAAGAGGAGTGGTGGCATTTCACACTGGAGAATGAGCCCTATCCGGACACATATTTTACCTTTACGGTTAACAGCGATTCAGTCAAGAAGGCAGCCTGAGCCTTAAGATTAGCCATGCTTCAGGCTGATGGTCCCGGGCCTGTAGTCAGTAATATCAACATACTCTCTGATGATATCGAGATCACCGGAGAGGTCACCCAGAGTAACGAGATAATCGCAGCTTCCCAGGAGGCTGCGGTTTTCATCACTGAGGGTGCCTGACCTTAAGTCATCTGTGCTGAGGGCGTAAACATTATTTGTTCTGAGATAGGCAGCCGCGGCCACCCTGGTCTTGACGGGGAGACAGTCCTTTACATCTTCCTCGCGGTAGATAATGAAATAGGATTCCTCGTTGTAGTAGTACTTTTCGGGAGCATATTCGCAAAGAAGATCCCATGAAGCGGTCGTGAACACTTCTGTCTGGTGACAGTGTGAAAAACCTGCTATATATCCGATGTCGAACATAAAGATACTGACGGCGAGCGGGACGGCGCAGAGGGCGGCTGCTGAGAGCATGCTTTTCCTCTTACCGGTATTTGTAAACAGTTCGTACAGATAATAGATTATGATCCCCGATACGAATATCGTGACGGAACCTATATATCTGTAAAAGCAGTTGAGCAGGTCGGAATTGGCTTCTTTGTTATTCATTGAGAACAGGTATGTCAGAAGCAGGAATAAGCTGTAGATGACAAAGAATATGGACAGCGCCAGGGAGGTCTTAAAGAATTCCTTCTGCTTCACATTGAGCTTTTTTCGCGCGATCAGGAATACAACGAGCAGGACCGCGAAGATCAGCCATAACAGTCTGACCTGCATGGACATAACGCCGGTAATATCGAACATCTCCTGAAGGAATCTTACGAATATGCCCCTGACCTGGTCACCGGATTTTTGTGAGAACATCGAGAGATAACGCGCGATGGAAAGACCCTGTCCGGAGTTTTCCAGAGATCCGAATACGATCTTTGCCCTGATTATGTATGCGTAGAAGACCGCGAAAGGGATTACCGCAGGCAGGATCTTTACTGCCGCGTATGAGAGCTTTGATGACGGCAGCTCTTTTTTGATATGCATATTCCTGAAGATGACCGCGAAAAGGATAAACGGCAGGCCGGCGATCTTGATCAGGGCTTCAAAGCACATCAGAGCCGTGAACAGAACGGTGCCGGTCTTACTGTGTTCTGCATCCTCTGACAATACGAAGAATACTGCTGCCACAGGGATCAGAGCTATCGTCGTATCAGTAAGCAGACAGTATGTGTTTACGTCCATAGAACAAAGAAATACCGAGACCGCGGAGACAAATATCAAGAGCATGATCTTTGCCATTGCCGTATTTTCTTTACCGGCCTTCCTGTCTCCAAGCGAGAAAAACGTATTAAGCGCCGCGAGGTTTATCAGTGAATTGGCAAAGAAGCATTTATCCGGCGCGAATCCGGTAATCGACGTAATGAACCAGATCCATGTTGCCGTGCCCGGAGCGTAGCTGGGGAAAAGCATGTCGGGCTGTGTCGGATAAGCATTCTCGAAATGCATCATCTTGCAGATCTTGTACCAGTGCGAGAAATCATCGCCGTGTGATACCCCGGTGTCTTTTGTTATGAACCAGATCCAGACGGTTCCGGCCGCCATAAAGAACAGCGAAGGATCCGTGAGGGTCTTTTTTATCAGCGGAAGGATCTCATTTTTCTTTTTTATCAAAGCAAAAACGAGCAAAGCGGTGCCTGCCGCGAGGATCGCATAAAAGCCTGCCTGAAGGAATCCCGCAAGCCCGCAAATATACAGAACGAGAACCGTATATGTTATGAAAAGAACAGGGAAGAAGGATGTGTGCCGCCTGATGTATAAGCCGTATCCGAGATAGTAGCCGGACAAAGCGATAATAAATACAGCCGCCAGAATAACAGGCATACAGAATCCTCCAACAAACCGCTACTACTATAGCATGCATGGCCGCCCTTTTGTAGTTGACACGGCTCGCGCCCGGGCGCGTGTTTATTTAATAGATAAATGGATTTTGATATAATTCTCTCTGTAAATATTTGGAGGATAAAGAGGCATGAAGAAGAAAGAGAATACCGGCCGCCGCGATGAGGTGGAGAAGATCCTGCTCGAGCTGAGCGGAATGGAGGAGAAAGACCTTTTCGAAAAGTATCAGACGGATGAAGAAGGTCTGGATCCGGTCCAGGCATCTGACCGTCTTGAGGAATACGGCAGGAACATTATAGATTTCGGCAAAGAAAAGAGCCTTGCCGTCCGCATCAGGGATGCCATAATCAATCCTTTCAATATAGTTCTTCTGGTGGTTGCGGCCATCACGTTCGTGACTGATGTCATCCTGGCGGATGAGCCTTCTTTCGCGACATTCATAATGCTCGTCGCGGTAATCATAATATCGGCGGTCATATCGTTTGTTCAGGAGGAAAAGTCCAACAACGCTGCCAAAAAGCTCCAGGGCATGATCACCAACAAGCTCGATGTCATAAGAAACGGCGTTGAGACCGAGGTCGAGATCGAAGAACTCGTGCCCGGAGACATTGTAAAGCTTGCGTCCGGAGACATGATCCCGGGTGACGTCAGGTTCATCGAGACAAAGGACCTGTTTATCGACCAGTCCCAGCTTACCGGCGAGAGCAATCCCGTGGAGAAGTTCACTACAACGGATGTGAATGCAGGTGTAACAGATCTTGCGAATATCGGCTTCATGGGCTCCAACATCGTATCGGGAAGCGCAAAGGCGATTATTCTTACGACGGGTGAGAACACCTACTTTGGAAGCATGGCAAAGAGTCTCAACTCCTTTGAGGAGAAGAGCGCTTTCGAGAAGAACCTCGATTCCGTCAGCAAGCTCCTTATCCGTTTCATGCTCGTTACGGTTCCGGTCATCTTCATTGCCAATTTCATCACAAAAGGCAAGGGAGGCTGGCTTGAATCCCTCATGTTCGGCATCACGATCGCAGTCGGCATCATGCCGGAGATGCTCCCGGTCATCATGAACTCGTCGCTTGCAAGGGGCGCCATCAATATGTCCCGCAAGAAGACCATCGTTAAGCGTCTTGGCGCCATCCAGACATTCGGCGAGATGGACGTTTTCTGTACGGACAAGACCGGTACGCTCACGCAGGATGAGATCATCCTCGAGAAATACATGGACGTGCTCGGAAGAGAGGACAAGCGTATCTTAAGACATGCGTTCCTCAACAGTTATTTCCAGACAGGTCTTAAGAACCTCATGGACGTTGCCATCATAAACCGTGCCGAGAAAGAGGAACTCTCATTCCTCAAGGAGGCTTACATAAGAGAGGACGAGATCCCGTTCGACTTTTCGCGCCGAAGGATGAGCGTTGTGCTCAGGGACCAGAACGGCAAGCGCCAGCTCATTACGAAGGGCGCTGTTGAAGAGATACTCTCTATCTGTTCCTTTATCGAGATCGACGGCGAGGTAAAGGATATCAGCGATGAACTCCGCGCTAATGCAAAAAAACTTGCCGAGGAAAACAATCTCGAAGGTATCCGTGTCATAGCGGTTGCCCAAAAGAACAATGTTCACGGAGTGGATGTTTTCGGTGTCCAGGATGAGAGCGACATGGTCCTTATAGGATTTGTCGGATTCTTAGATCCGCCGAAGGAATCTGCAGGCAAGGCTATCGATGCCCTCAGAAACAACGGAGTCCGCACGGTTGTTCTTACCGGTGACTCAGAAGGCGTTGCGATCAATATCTGCGGAAGACTCGGCTTCAGCACTGAGATGACGCTCACGGGCGCCAAGATCGAGGCAATGAGTGACGAGGAGCTTAAGGAAGCGTGCAAGAAGTGCGACATCTTCTCCAAGCTTTCTCCTTATCAGAAGCAGCGCGTGGTAAAGATGTTCCAGGCAAACGGGCATGTCGTAGGTTATATGGGCGACGGTATCAACGACAGCTTGCCCTTAAAGCAGGCTGACATCGGTATCTCCGTTGACAATGCTGTCGATATCGCGAAGGAAGTCGCCGACATCATCCTCCTTGAGAAGGACCTCATGGTACTGGATGAGGGCGTTGTAGAAGGCAGGAGCACATTCGCGAACATGTCGAAGTACCTGAAGATGTCCGTCAGCGGCAACTTCGGAAATATGTTCTCGGTACTTATCGCGAGCATCTTCCTGCCGTTCCTTCCTATGCTGCCGGTACATATCCTCGTGCAGAACCTCTTAAACGACTTTGCCCAGCTCGGCATGCCTTTCGACCATGTCGAATCCAAATATATCGAAAAGCCCAAGAAGTGGGACCTGAGCGGCATCAAAGGGTTCATGGTGTCTTTCGGACTCTTAAGTACTGTCCTTGACGTATTGTGCTTCCTCGTTCTGTGGTTCGTATTCGGATACAACAATCCTGATATGGCAGGATATTTCCAGTGCGGCTGGTTCATGTTCGGCGTTATCTCGCAGACGATGGTCATCCACACGATCCGCACACCGAAGCTTCCGTTCATCGGCGACAGGGCTTCGGTCCAGCTCACGATATCGACGCTCGCTATCATCGCGGTCACGCTCCTTATCGGATTTACAGGCATCTCGGCGTTCTTCAGCCTTCCGACGATGCCGATCTCATACATGCTCTGGCTTGCGATACTCATGGTCATTTACATGATCTTCGCTCAGATCATGAAGGTCATCTACATCAAGAGGCACAAGGACTGGTATTGATATCTTAAAGGAGAAAAGGTAATGGCAAAGAAGGGAATGGATCCCAAAACAGAGAAGACACTTACAAAGATAGTTAAG
>CACYRM010000066.1 GCA_902776845.1 Oscillospiraceae bacterium | reverse complement strand
GCTTTCTGCGGTGCAAACAAGGATACAAGAATGGCTATCCGTTTCATCGTTGAGGTTGCTTGGCAGGCTCACTTCGTAAAGAACATGTTCATCGTTCCTACAGACGAGGAGCTCGCTTCTTTCGAACCTGACTTCGTTATCTACAACGCTTCAAAGGCTAAGATCGAGAACTTCGCAGAGCTCGGACTCAACTCTGAGACATGCGCTGCTTTCAACATCACATCCCGTGAGCAGGTTATCATCAACACATGGTACGGCGGTGAGATGAAGAAGGGTATGTTCTCCATGATGAACTACTACCTCCCTCTCAAGGGCATCGCTTCAATGCACTGCTCCGCTAACACAGACATGGAAGGAAAGCACACAGCAATCTTCTTCGGTCTTTCCGGTACAGGTAAGACAACACTTTCCACAGATCCTAAGAGACTCCTCATCGGTGATGACGAGCACGGCTGGGACGACAACGGCGTCTTCAACTTCGAGGGCGGCTGCTATGCAAAGGTTATCAACCTCTCCAAGGAGAATGAGCCTGACATCTACAACGCAATCAAGAGAAACGCTCTTCTCGAGAACGTAACTGTTGACGCAGACGGCAAGATCGACTTCGCAGACAAGTCCGTTACAGAGAACACACGTGTTTCCTATCCTATCGACCACATCGAGAAGATCGCTAAGAACGTTAACAAGATCTCTGCAGGTCCTGCAGCTGAGAACGTAATCTTCCTTTCCGCAGACGCTTTCGGCGTACTCCCTCCTGTATCCATCCTCACACCTGAGCAGACAAAGTACTACTTCCTCTCAGGCTTCACAGCTAAGCTTGCCGGTACAGAGCGCGGAATCCCTACATTCTCCGCTTGCTTCGGTCAGGCATTCCTTGAGCTCCACCCTACAAAGTATGCTGAAGAGCTCGTAAAGAAGATGGAGAAGTCCGGCGCTAAGGCTTACCTCGTTAACACAGGCTGGAACGGCACAGGCAAGAGAATCTCTATCCCTGATACACGTGGAATCATTGATGCTATCCTTGACGGTTCCATCAAGAACGCTCCTACAAAGAAGATCCCTTACTTCGATTTCGAAGTACCTACTGAGCTTCCTGGCGTATCAACAGAAATCCTCGATCCCCGCGACACATATGCTGATGCAGCTGAGTGGGATAAGAAGGCTCAGGATCTCGCAGGCAGATTCATCAAGAACTTCAAGAAGTATGAGACAAACGAAGCCGGCAAGGCTCTCGTTGAGGCTGGTCCTAAGCTCTGATCCTTTTTGATCGACTCAAGAATTTATTGAGGGCTGTCATAGTGACAGCCCTCTTCTTATGGGAATAAATTGTTCATAAATACAGCCTTTGTAGCCGCTTTTTTACAAAATTAAAAATTATTTGCGAAATTGACTCCATTAAAAATCCATAGTGGTATAGTGGTTATATAAATCATTTTATTCGTAGGTTTTGTGAAAATGAAACGATCCAGGGACATAAGAGTCATAAGGACTCAGACTGCTTTACTTGAAGCTTTGAATAAGCTTATTAAGACAAAAAAGCTTTCAGTCATCACTATCACGGATCTTTGCACAGAAGCAAAGATAAACCGCAACACGTTTTATTATCACTACAACAACATTATCGAATTCCTTGAAGAACACAAGCAGATAGTTATAGATGAGCTTAACCAGATTTCCGAAGTCAGCAAGACATACAACAAGGAGAATCTTACAGAGATATTCAAAGTGCTGAAAGGACATCCCATTTTCCTTCACATCCTGATATCACCTAACTGTGATCTGGACTTTTTCAATGATATCTTCACTGTCGCTTCCGAAAAGGCCAAAGTAAAGATTGATTTTAAAGGGGATAATTATTCTTCAAGAGAACTTATGATCTGCAACTACTGCAACGCCGGCTGCAATGCAGTCATCTGTTCATGGATAATTAATAATATGCGAGAAACACCTGAAGAGATAACGGATATTATTTCCCAGGCATCAAGAAAGGGACCAATTACGTTATTGTTCCCTGACGAGTAAAACTGTTTACCTGCAATAAGCTATTGACAGTCTTTCTTATTCATCATTATTAAGCGCATTCCAGATCATGGTCAGCAAGATGACTACTGCTGCCAGGATAAGCAGGACATACGCAGGTCCCTCTTCCAATGAATAATCAAATCTCTGATTTGTCAAAGAAGACATCATATTGCCCGTGGATTTAAGCAGTCCCCAGGCGCCGACCTCAGTAATCGAAGAATATACAACAGAGTATAAAGTTGCGCCGACGCTGACAAGAGAAGAAATGACATAACCTTTCTTGATCTTGAAGATCGCGAAGCCGACAATCAGAATATCAGCAAGCAGGATAATGATTCCGTAAAATGATTTGATAAGCAGAACGTTACCGTCTTCAACAGTCACCCCGTTCAGCTTCAGCGAATACATCGGTGTCAGCAATCCGATAACAGACAGCAGGCAGCCAATGAACAAAAAGACCTTTCGAATATTCATTTTCATTCCTCCCTAATTCCGATAAAAAATCCTTGATAATCTTATCATTTTTCATTTCGAAAAAGAATAGATATGCTGTGTCAAAAAACAAGGGCGAAAACATGGGCGTACTTTCCGCCCGCATTTCAAGTATAAAAGATCCCCGGACAACGCCCGGGGATCAACAAATCGGTTAATTGTATTTATGCCGTTACGATCTTGTTCGCATTCTCAAGGCCGTGCCTCTCGACTGCTTCCTGTCTCATCTTGTACTTGAGGATCTTTCCTGCGGCATTCATCGGGAAACCGTCAACGAAGTCAACATATCTCGGAACCTTATGCTTAGCCATATGATCCATGACATACTGCTTGATCTCTTCTTCAGACGATTCTTCACCGGGCTTCAATACAACTGCGGCAAGTATCTCTTCACCGTAATCAGCATCAGGAACGCCGATTACCTGAACATCCTGGATCTTGGGATGTGTATAAAGGAAATCCTCGATCTCCTTAGGATAGATATTCTCACCGCCGCGGATGATCATGTCCTTGATACGGCCGGTGATCTTATAATATCCGTCCTCAGGTCTCTTGAGCGCAAGGTCACCGGAATGGAGCCAGCCTTCCTCATCGATAGCGGCTGCGGTAGCCTCAGGCATCTTGTAGTAACCCTTCATGATGTTGTATCCGCGTGCGCAGAACTCGCCCGGAACACCGTCGGGAAGCTCAACGCCTGTCTCAGGATCAACAATCTTGGTCTCAACGCCGAAGATGGAAGGTCCGACAGTGTTGACTCTCTGCTCAATGGTATCTGTGGTCTTGCTCATTGTAGTAGCAGGTGATGCTTCTGTCTGGCCGTATGTGATAACGATCTCAGGCATATGCATCTTCTCAATTACCTCTTCCATGGTCTTTATCGGACAGGGTGATCCTGCCATAATACCTGTTCTCATGTGAGAAAAGTCAGTCTTGGGGAAGTTCTCATGACCGAGCATTGCTATGAACATCGTGGGAACTCCGTGGAAGCATGTGATCTTCTCCTGGTTGATGCAGTGCAGGCCCTTTCGCGGCGAGAAAGCCGTGATCGGTGACATTGTAACAGCATGTGTGACAGAAGCAGTCATGGCGAGAACCATGCCGAAGCAGTGGAACATCGGAACCTGGATCATCATGCGGTCAAAGCTCGACAGATCCATGCAGTCGCCGATAGCCTTACCGTTATTTACTACGTTATAGTGTGTGAGCATAACGCCCTTGGGGAAACCGGTCGTGCCTGATGTGTACTGCATATTGCAGACATCATGCTTGTCTATGGTCCTTCTGATCTTCTCAACATCGCTGTAGAGAACTGTCTCGGCGAGTGCGGGAAGTTCATCCCAGTGGAAGCATCCGGGAACGTGAGACTCACATGTGATGACATTCTTCAAAACAGGAAGCCTTGCTGCTTCAAGTTTACCCGGCTCGGAATCCTTGAGTTCGGGACAGATTTCATTGATGATCTGGATATAATCGGAATCCTTAAACTTGTCGATCATGACAAGCGTGCATGTATCCGACTGTCTCAAGAGGTACTCGATCTCATGGATCTTGTAAGCTGTATTTACGGTTACGAGAACGCATCCGATCTTTGTGGCAGCCCAGAAAGTGAGATACCACTGGGGTACGTTTGTGGCCCAGATCGCGATGTGATCGCCCTTCTTGCAGCCCATTGCAAGGAATGCGCGCGCAAGATTGTCAACGTCATTTCTGAATTCGGGATATGTACGTGTGTAATCAAGCTCAGTATATCTGAACGCATACTGGTTCGGGAAAAGCTCACAGATCTTATCGAGAACATCCGGGAAAGTGAGATCGATCAGTGTCTCCTTGGGCCAGGGATAATAACCTGTTCCCCTGTTGTCAGTCTGAAGAGTGATCTTCTGCTTCGGACGGTATGTCTCCATGTAGTTTGCGAACTGGGGGATAACAATACCGGCACTGTCCAGATCCTTAGACCATCTGTAGACCCATTCAAGTGAAACATATCCGATGTAATCAATAGACTGGAGAGCATCGAACATCTCCTTTAAAGGCATATCACCGTTGCCCATCAGCTTGTATGAGACCTTGCCGTCAACCATTACGGAGTCCTTGACGTGAACATGCTTGATGTATTCGCCGAGGTTGTTAACTGTCTCAACGGGAGATTCGCCCATAAAGCGGTAAGGATGATGCATATCCCAGAGAGCTGCTGCTTTTCGCGATCCGATAGCATCAAGAACATTCTTAAGTCTCTTTGTATCGGCATAAACACCGTTAGTCTCAATAAGGAGCGTAACGTTCATCTCTTCAGCGTAAGGGATAAGCTCCTTCATTATCTCTATTACGACGTTGTCATCGATCTCCTTCTCGGGAGCGGGGTTCCTGTCGCCCAGAACACGGATAAATGAAGTGCCGAGCTTATTGGCCAGCTCGATATAAGCCCTGATCTCAGCGATCGCTTTGTCTTTGGTGGCAAGATCGTTAACAGGCTCGCCCGATGAAAGGCACGGGATCTTAAGGTTAAGTTCCTTAAGCTTGGCAACAGTCTTGGGGAGCTGGGCTTCAGTAAACGGCGGAGCCTTTACGGAAAAGATATCCTGGCCGAGACCTCTGATCTCAATGCCGTTGAAATTGAAGTCCTTGGCCATAGAATAGATCTCCTGCCAGGAGAAATCAGGACATGCAAGTGTCGAAAAACAAGTTAACATAGACAGTTTCCTCTTTTATTAATTAAACAACCTTGAAATTATATAGGTTTAAGGGATTTTTGTAAAACAATTCGCGCGATTTTTGGCCTTACGCCCGGCCGGACAAATAAAAATGGCTGCTTAGCAGCCTAGCGTAAGTCGGAGGGTAAGAAGGACAGCGGAAGATACGCCGCAAACGGCGCTCATAGAAACAACTGAACTGTTCTTCCCTGTCATCATATTAAAACCCGTATAAACGATCTATCGCGCTCAAGAAAACGCAATAACGTAATTATATATATTTTGTCCGCCTAAGCAAGAGAAAATTTCAGCCGAGGGACAAATTGCCTTAATCTGAGCTTCCTTGGAGTCAGCCATTGCCTTATCTTCGTCAGTATCCGCAAATATCATTACGGACTCGAAAACCTCCGCATCAGGTACTGTTTTGATGAAATCAGTAAAGCACTTCTCAAGATCAGCTGAAGCGCATGTGATGATGTCATCATCGAGCACGCCTATATAATCACCGGCATCTACATAAATGCCGTTATAAGTTCCCCTCTTATCAGCTTTTGCGATAAGTCCGGTATGAACACCTTCAAGAGCCTTATTCATCGATGCGACTATCTCATCGCAGGAGGAATTGGTGTCGACCAGAGAAAGCGCAAGATAGCCCTCAGCCATAGACTTGGTGGGAATGATATGGATCTTGCAGTCCTTCATCACTTCCCTTACCTTCTCGGCGGTCATGATGATGTTTTTGTTGTTGGGCAGGATTATGATGTTCTTTGCAGAAGCATTATTGCATGTCTCGCAAAGATCTAATACGGATACATTGTTGGACTGGCCGCCCCTTGCGATCTCTGCAACGCCCATTTCCCTGAACAGAGATTCGAATCCGTCGCCGTCGGCAACCGCAACGATCGCGACATCTTTCTTTCCCTGTGCGAAAACAGTCTCATTATGCTGGATCGTCATGTTTTCGATCTTGAGCTTAATGAACTCGCCGAATCTGTGATAGTAAGCCATAACGGACTCGGGCTTTAAAGTATGGATATGGATCTTGACCTGATTGCCGTCTCTGACAAGGACCAGAGAATTGCCGAAGTCTCTCATATCGGATGTAACAAGTGTCTCATTGAAGGAATCAGCCTTGTCATCGTCAAGCTGAACGATCATCTCGGTGCAGTATCCGAATTCGGCAAGTCCTTCGCCGACAGCAACAGAAGAAGCATCTGAAGACACTTCAGCAATAGTCTCGAATTCAGAAAGATCGATAGAGAAAGATTCATCAAGAGCTTCAAGCATACCTGTCACAAGGCATACAAAACCCATGGCACCGGAATCCAAAACGTTATACTGTTTCAATACAGGAAGCAGTTCGGGCGTGTGCTTTAACGATTCGGCAGCACCGTCGACAATATCCTTCATAAACTGTTCGGTTGTCGTATCTTCATCGAGATTATCCTCGGCATTTTCCTGTGCCTCACGGCAGACAGTAAGGAATGTGCCTTCAACCGGTTCTGCAACGGAATTATAAGCACTCTCGGTTCCTGCGAGGAATCCCGCATAAAGAGTTCCGGCATTAACTTCATCAAAATCCTTGAAAGCCTTGAGGAAACCCTTGAGCCACTGCGAAAGGATAACGCCGGAATTGCCCTGCGAATTCATCAGAGCGCCGGTGTAAAGCTTATCAAAATCGGAGGATTCAAGATCCCTGTCACCTATCTCAGTCAAGCCCTGGAGGACGCCGGTCATGGTCTTAAACATATTCGTTCCCGTATCACCGTCCGGTATCGGGAAAACATTCATATCATTTAATTCCTGTTTATTGTCAGCAATCTTCTTGGCTCCGCCAATGAGCATGTTCTTTAAGATAGATAATTCCATGAACCCTTTTCTCTTCCTGTATTATTCAAATAGATTTTTCGATCAGATCATCTGTTCGGCCTTTGACTTACCGAAATAATTTACGACCAAAGTTCCCGGACCCGCGGAGGCACCGATTATCGATCCGACAACATACTTCTTGATAGTTGCCGAAGGGATCTTTTTCTTAAGTTCCATCTCGAGTTCCTCTGCATCAAAGAAACAGTCCGCATGGCCCAGCCAGATTGTCTGCTTCTCGGGAGAAACAATATAGTTGGACACGCGGTCAGCTATCTCGGTAAAAGAAGACTTTCTGCCCTTAACCTTTGCGACAGCAAGGTTCTGGCCTTTGGTATCGCTGATGATTATCGGCTTTACGGCAAAGAGATTGCCAAAAAAAGCTGATGAAGCAGTAATCTTCCCGGCTTCCTTAAGATAAGATAATGTCTCAAAAGTATTGCACTGGTTGTAGAAAAGCTTATTTGATTCAACCCATTCCTCAGCTTCCTCAACAGTCTTTCCGGCGTCTCTCATTTTCGCGCACTCGACAGCCATCATACCCTGGGCCATACCGCAGTTAAGAGCATCAACACAGACGACCTTACGGTCAGGGAATTCACTCTTAAGCCTGTCTCGGATCTCATAAGCGGATTTGACGGATGCTGACAAGGCGGAAGAACATGCAATATAGATAACGTCACGGTTAGCTGAAAGATGAGATCTGAGCTTTTCCGTCATGGTCTTCTCAGGCACCTGTGTCGTCTTGTATCTGACACCTTTACGTAATGACTCATAGAAATCATGAGCGCTGATCTGATTCCAATCGAGAGATGCAGTGTATCTCTTGTCGCCGGTATAGAATTCGTTGGCAAAATAATCGATATCATACTCCTGCCTTATATCCAGGGGCATATCAGATACAGAATCAACAAGCACGTCAAAAGATGCCATATTGCTCAGCCTCCTTTATTTAGAAAGTCGCTGACAGCTTTATCATATTCTTCAAGATTTCTGATCCTCAAATGTGAGTGGGCACCTTCATCGAACCAGACCATCTCTTTTCTTACCGATCCGCTCGTCTCATTGATCTTATCGAAATACTTTGGCAGAGATGATACATCCTGCCTTCCGCAGATCATGAGCTGTGGGACCTCAACCTTTCTTATCGCCTTTATCGGTGTATTTCCGAAAATATTAATCCCCGCGATCTTCTTAAAAAGAAGTCCCATCTGAAGACATACGGGGAATGTTGGCCTTCCGAGGTTTCTGGTCCTCTGGCAAAGCACGTTATAAAACGATATAAACGGACCTTCAAGAACGATGGCATCAACATACGGATTATGTTCGGATGCAACATAAATTGCCGCGACTGATCCTATGCAGATACCGTGTATAACGAAGTGTTCGATACCGAACTGTTCATGCACTTTATTGATCCAAGAAGCAACATCCCTGCCTTCGAGTATTCCGGCACCGGTGTATTTACCCTCACTGAGTCCTGCTGCTCTGGGATCTACAACAATGATGTTGTAATTATTCTTCTGATACAGATCGGCAAAATAATAACAATACTTACATGTCTCAGCACGGCCAGCCATGATGAGACAAGCCTTGTCGTGACCGAAGTCGAAGTATTCGCCCTTCATCTTAAGGCCGTCGAAAGAAGTCATCTCGATCTCTTTCATGTACGGGGCATTCTCGGTTCCCCACTTCATGCCTGTATCGAACATGACCGTGTGCTCGGGATTATCAGGCGCACTGTTGCCGCGGGCCCACTTTTCGGAGGACTCGCGGATGAACATGCTTGTATACTGTTTTCTGGCGATCTTCATGCAGTAGATCCACATAAAGACGAAGCCGCCGCCGAATATGACAACCAGCGCAATAATGATTATCAGCGGGACCGGATTAAAGTTACTCATTACAGCTTAGACTTGATCTCCTCTAAGATCTTTGTCTCTTCTACGAGACCTTCGGAGATCTCCTTACCCATGTAGAAAGCAACTACCATGCCGGGGCCGATCGAAGAACCGTTTGCCATGCAGACAGTCGTGGGAATGATCTCCTCGGGATGGAATTCCTCACGGATCAGTTCCTGGAGCTGCAGCCACTGAGCTTTACGGAAAGTGTGTGATACGAAGATTCTCTTCGGATTGGGCTCGATCGTAGCCTTCATGTACTCGATCATAGCAGCGAAAAGCTTCTTATAGCCTGTAACCTTGGTAATGATCTGGTTCATGCCGTCACGGTTGAACTCGGCGATAGGCTTGATGTTGATGAGAGATCCCATAAAAGCGGATGCGTTGGAGCAGCGTCCCATCTTTGCAAGGAACTTAAGATCGTCAACCGTACCTGTCTGGTGACATCTGTGCTTATTTTCTTCAAGCCACTGTGCAACTTCGTCAATAGACTTACCTTCCTTCTTCATGTCGCCTGCGATCGAACAGAGAAGTCCGTCACCGCCGGAATAACGGAGTGAGTCTACTACGATGATCTTTCTGTCCGGATACTTCTCCTGGAGATTTGAAGCAGCCTTACGGCAGCAGTCATATGTATTTGAAAGAGCGTGAGACAAAGAAATGTTGAGAATGTCCTTGCCCTGCTTGAGATATTTCTCAAAGAAAGCCTCCTGAATTTCCAAGCCCTTGATGGATGTGGAATACATGGAATCCTTGCTCATCGAAGTATAGAAATCCTGGGGTGAGATATTCTCCCAGTCCAGCGTGGAATCTTCGGTATGTCCGTCAGGGAAATTAATATTTCCCGGAAGGTAATCGTCAATTCCGAATCTTTCTCTGAGATCCTTTGTAAGATCTGTTGAGCTGTCTGTGAGAATTACATAATCAGCCATTTTCTTTTCTCTCCTTATATATGTTCTTATTTTGAAAACTCTATCATTGTTATTACATCGCCGACATATTTGGGCTCATGATCACCATAGACCGGCAGTGAAACATTCATACGGGACTCTATATTCATGAGGATCACTCTGAAAGAATCATCGTCTATCCCAAGCTCTTCAAGCCCGGACTCCGGAGTAATGATCTCAAGCGGGACATCAAACGTCCTATCCATTGATTTATATGTATCACAGATAATGGAATATAACTCAGAAATCATTTCCATAATCCTATTTCCCACCCGCCTTAGTTTTCCTTGCCTCTTCGATCTCGCTGCTTATCTTGGCAAGATTCAGCTTCATCTCGGCTCTGACCTTTTTGATGTAACTGTTCATCTGAGGTTTGGTCTCGGAGATAGCCTGACGTTTAAGAGCGTATAACGCTTCACGCATTATTTCATTGGCCTTCCCCACCGATTCATTATCTGTTAGAAGCCCCTCTTTGTCAAATTCTATGGGGTCTCCGACAACAAAAAGAGTCGGCTTGAACAACTTATAAGAAGTATGGATATATACAGGCACAACAGGCTTTTTTGTATAGAGCGAGAGCATGGCAGGTCCCTTCATGAATTCAAGAAACTCGTCGTCGTAATTCATATGTCCCTCAGGGAAAATGATGAACGGCTCATTGTTCTTAAGACCTTCCATCACTGCCTTCATTGCCTCCCAGTCAAAGCCCGATCTGTCGAGCAGAACGCATCCCATTGTCTTCTCGAAAAAACTCCATGATTTATTGACTTCAGCAACATCTTTAGCAGCCAGCGTCCTGCAATAAACGCGGCGGAACACATAATACAGGAGCGGCGGATCTATCCACCAGGAATGATTGGAGATAATGAGCATTCCCTTATCCATATAACGTGTGCCGCGGGCAAGATCCCCGCCATAACTTATCTTTGTCCTCATAAGGAGTTTTATGCCGGGCCATCCCGTATAATTCATAAAGTTATAAAGGAATGTCGCGTACTTCGGGCGCTTGTGCTTCTTTCCTTCAGCTATAAGGAAATTCTTCAGATAGAACTGTCTGTATGTCTCAGTCCTCTCCTGAAGCTCCCTTGTAAATACATTAGCTCTGTCCTGAAGCGTATCAAGACCGTCTCTTGTCATATATGTATCAGGATACATAAGGCTTCCGATAAACATAAGATCACGCTTGCCGGGACCTATCCTGCCGTTATGGAAGACGGGAACGATCGGCGCGCCTGAACTTAGTGAGATAAGAGCCGCAGCCTGCTTATATTCAAGGAGCTTTCCTTCAGTCTCAATATGACCTTCAGGGAAGATCAGTATAGAATGTCCTTTGTTGATCTGCTCGACTGCCTGGTTAACGGCATCCATGTTTCCGGTCACGGCATCGACCTTGATAACTCCCATCGCTTTCATAAAAAAAGTGAGAACGGGATTATATGCATAGAACTGGGCTCCGACGAGCACGTATTTCCTTCTGCCCGGGAATGCGAGCAAAGCCTCTACATAGTCAAGAAAAGCCGTATGGTTCATGGCAATGATAACAGGTCCCTTGTACTTTTGCTTCTTCTCTTTCCGCAGATAGATCTTCTTTATCGGAAAGAGAATGAGCGCAGGGATAATGCTGTTAATGTAAAGGAGCCATCTGATAAGAAACATTATTCTTTGGTCTCCTTGCTCTGCTCGATAATATAATCGGCAATTGCCATAGGCGTGATTAGAGGTGTCTCGGTCATGTTGATCTGTCTGCCTGTAACCTCGGAAACCTTTGATAACAACTCAACATACTGCATCGAATCGCCGCCGAGCGAGACAAAATTGGAGGTCTCCGTTATCTCGGATCTGTCCTTGTTCAGGATTTCCGCAAACACATCACAGACCTTGTTTATGATCTCCGTATATTCGGCGCTTCTTGTGCGGTTGACCTCTTCATCTGTCGGCCTTGTGCATTCAGTTGCGAAAAGAATACCTTTTTCGAGATTTAAAGCCAGTTCCTTACGGTCGATGCCCTTGAAATTCTCAGGCATGGAACCTATAAGATTAAGGACTTTGAGAGGTCTTTCAGACATTGTAAGCGAATCGATCGAGGCAAATACGCCTTTAAGAGAAGATGCCTTCTCAAACGCGCCCATTGTTCCGTCATCGGAAAGGACAAGGACCATCTGCTTCTCTGTTGAGCCAGGAAGCTGCGCGTTTATCATGGCCTCCTGTGTGAAAGCGCCTTTATCGATGCGGGACTCGATCTCTTCGGGGGAGATATTTTCGCCATTGGGTCCTATTATGACATCGTCTAGACGTCCGATAATATGAAGTCTTCCGGTCTCATCAATGCTGACAAGGTCGTTTGTCGGATAATAATCTTCCTTAAACTCCGTGAACTTACCGTCAACGTAGATACCGTTCATTGTGTGATCCTTGGGGATCAAGAGCTCGCCCTTATCGCTGAGTTTATATGCGACATTACTGAAGATCTTACCAGTACTCGTGCCGCACCTGAACTGAGCTTTTCTTGATAGCTCAACGCAGATAACACCGCATTCTGTAAGACCGTAACCTGAGTATCCTGAGATAAGGAACGTCGCCCTCTCACCCAGGAGCTGTCTTCTGACTTTCTTGAATATGATCTTCCTGACGATTACAGGTCCCAGATGCGGGAAAACGTTCTGAAGCTTATTCGAAAACCTTATGGCCTTATTGAACTTTTCGGTCTTGCCCTGCTTTGCGACTTCTCGCTCCAATGAAGCGACCGTCTTATTCCATACGAGAGGGATTGCAAAGAAATGCGTGACGCCAACGCGCTTACAGACGAACTGGATGCTCTGAGCATCGTATTTCGGAAGGAAAACGAATCCTCGTCCGAAGAACATGAACCACATCAAAGTAGCTATAAGTCCGAAGATATGATAGAAAGGCAGAAATGCGAGATTATGGATGTCGAGCTTTGCATTGTATTGGATAGACTGGTTTGTCCTGACGATCTCCTCGCTCATCTCGACCTGGAGGCAGATGGTCTTTCCGCTGTGTGAAATGACCTTAGGCTTCGCTGTCGAACCTGAAGTAATAAGGATTATCTCGTCAGCCCAGCTGATCATGGATTTGTCGAACTTAACACCCTTGCCGGCATCAAGAAGTTCTTTAACCGTGACAGCCCTGTCAACACGCATGTCTTCTGATACTACAAACAGCGGATCCATGTCTTTGATGATGTCGTTTATTATTCCGATGTTATGACGGGTATTAAGCAGTACCGGTCTGAAGCCTGCCTGAAGAAGTCCCCAGAAAAGCGCTACCCAGTCCGCGGAATTCTCAAGAAAAATACCTACAAACCTTCCTCTTCCGTCAGCGCCGTATGTAACCGCTGCCTTGGAAAACTCATCTACTCTCTCGTAAAGCTCATAATAGGACATCTTTTTGATGTCACCGTTTTCGAGCCATTCACCGAAAATCTCACTTGTAAATCTGTTCTTGATTATCGTGTATATCGATTCAAATGTTTGCGGAGCTTTTTTGAGCGCAGCAATATTCTCAGTTACAATGTTTGAGACCATTTCCCCTTAATTTCCCCAAACCTTTCTTACTTGTTCGCACATCTCAAGAAGAGCTGCCTGTGCCTGCGGCAATATCCCGAAATAATCCAGGAACGCATGCGATACGCCCCTGTATCTGATGTGTTTATTAGGCACTCCGGCCTTATCAAGAAGCCTGGAGTAATATTCGGCCTGAACTCTCAGTCCGTCATATTCTGCGGTAAAGATGCCTGTAGTGGGCATAACGCTGAGGTCAGCGTATATCATGCTGACATCAGGATTGCGCTTTACTTCATCATATCTTCCGCCGGAATAAGCAGTAAGGATTGCAGCCATCAGCGCATTATTACCCTCACCGTCTGCCCTGCCCAGCTGCAGTCTTGAAGTAATGAGTTCCTTCTGCTCATCATCGATATCGTACATATCAAGAGACCACTTATAAAGGTTATCCTGGGAATAAAGATCAACGCAGGGATAGAAAAGACCTGCATAACTTATCTTTGCATCTGACTTATTATCAATGATCGCTGCAAGAGCAAGGTTCGCGCCGGCACTGTCACCGAAAATGCCGATCCTTGAATTATCGACACCAAGAGAACCTGCATTCGAATAAACATGCTCAACCACAGCAAGGATATCCTCAACTGCAGCGGGATATACATTCTCGGGAGCAAGCGAATAATCGATATTAAAGACTCTGCAGCCGAGATTCTCCGCAGTATAGCGGCAAGGTTCCTTATAAAATTCAGCCTTGGATGCAAGGAAAGAACCGCCGTGTATGTATATCATCGCAGGCAGGATCTCATCTGCTCTTTCAGCCGGGAAGTATGAGAAGACTTTAACATTTCTTCCTTTTACACTGATATCAAAACAATCCCCGGATACAGGCACAGTACAGCAGTCAATACTATAAGTCTTGGTAGTCTGACGCATTCCTTCAACAGAAAACTGCATAGGAAACGACTTCTGAAAAGCATAGATCGCGCTCCTGATATAAAACTCGCGGGGATCCATTTTTCCTGCATAATCACCGTCCGGAACGGATTTGATGACGATCTCCTGTTCACCGGTATTAATGACTTCACTGTCATTCAAGATTTTCGACACCAATTCAAAATCACATTTATCCATAATATCAAACCTTTCCCAGTATTCCTGATCTCCCGAATATATAGCTTAGCACTAAAACCGATAAAAGAGCTATTACACCGCCGAGGAACATGAACCAACCCTGATAATAGAACAGCATCATGATAAGGGTGGCGATGCAGTATTTAATTGAACAGGTAATGTAATAGATAACGCTTATCTTCTGTCTGTGCCTTATACCTGCCGAAAAAACATTAACTACTGCATGCATGGCGGTTACCCAGACAAAAATTCCGGCAAGCCAATAGAAAAAATGCGGGATCTCGAACCATACCAGCAATGATATAGTCAGCGTATAAAGAAAATACATAAAAGCCGATATCAGTCCGTATGACCAAAGCGATCTCTGTATCCTTACAGTATCCTTGATCGGTCTGAAATGCGTATTCTTATTGTTATTCTCGTATATGGTCTTAATATCTATGCCTGTTACCTTAAGGCCCTCTTTATGAGCGGTAACAAGAACATTCAGTTCATATTCGTATTTGTTGCCGGGAATATCCTGAAGCCACATGCAAAGACGCGTCGGGAAACCTCTGAGGCCGGACTGGTTGTCTCTTAAATAAACCCCGGTGACAATCGTATAAACGATCTTCGACATGTCATTACCTATCCTGGACTTTATAGGGATCTTCTCAGAGAGATCTCTCATTCCAAGAACAATGCCGTCAGTCTTTCTGGTAAGTTTTGCAACACGTTCAATATCTTCAATGGCATGCTGGCCATCGGAATCAGCAGTGACAACAAAATCGACCTCATCACTCAAGTTGTTGCCGATATATTCGAATCCGCGCTTTAAAGCAAAGCCCTTACCCTTATTAACCTGGTATCCGATTACGTCTGCATAAGCTGCCGCACGCTTAAAGAATTCACCACATTCTTCCCTGCTACCGTCATTTACGGCGACAACCTTAAATCCGCGTTTATGAAGTTCTTTTACAAGGCGAAGGAACTTCTCGTCAGGATTATAAACAGGCAAAAGCACAGCTGTTTTCATTAACGGTTCTTCCTTACACCTTCCCCTTAAACCCGAAGCACAACGGATAAAAGCAAAATCTGACAACATATTTTACTATAATAATTAAAAAATATATATGATAAAAAAGCTTCAATTTGCGCCTGAAAATCAATAATGTTATTATTTCAAAATCTCGAGAATATGGAGGATAGATAGAATGTTTTGTATTAATTGCGGAGCCCAGTTCGATGACAGTAACTCTTTCTGCCCGAACTGCGGATCAAAAGTTGAACGTTTTGCCCAGCCTGTTGAGACGGCTCCCGTAGCTGCAGCAGCCATAGAGACTGCACAGATAACTGCCGCTCCTTTGCAGACAGAGACCGTAACAGCTTCACCGGTACAGACCGGAACAGTAACGGCTGAACCTGTTCAGTGGGAACCAATCCCTGCACCGGCACCCGCTCCTGCTCCTGCACCTGAGCCCGTATCAATTCCTGTTGCCCCTGTTTACAGCCAGCCGATATATGGCGGGCCTGTACCGGTAATTCCCACTGATGCTTCATCCGCGTTCGGCAAGAATGATCCCGAGCTGGCAAAGAGCACTATGGTCATGGGAATTCTGGCAGTTGCATTTTCGTTCACATATATCTTAAGTTTCCTGGGAATAATATTCGGTGCCATTGGTCTGACTAAAGCAAAGAAATTTTCCGAAGAATGCGGACAGCTCTTCGGAAAAGCCAAAATAGGCAGATTCCTTTCACTTGGCGGTCTTATCGCAGGTTCTGTTATTACTGCTTACATTGCGTTTTATATTCTTGCAGCCATTCTCTCTGCAGTTTCAGATAGAATTTGATAAAACAATAAATGAGATTTACCGGAACGGATGTCATATAAGGCATCCGTTTTTATTTTTGAAAAGAAAACGGGACTGTCACGAATGACAGTCCCGAAGATTACCTGATAATACGGATCAGATATTACCCTATCATGTGTCCGTTTTTATCAAACGTATATTTCTTTCCATTAATAGTTACAGTACCTGTAACCATAGCGCCGGTGGAATCAAAGTAGTATGTGTAACCGCCGATCTTAGAAAAACAACCGGCTAACATGGCTCCTGAACTGCTGAGATAATACCACTTCTTACCGGACTTGAGCCAGCCGGTCTTCATGGCGCCATTGCTCTCCAGATAATACCAGGATCCGTTGTACTTCTGCCATCCTGTCAGCATTACACCGCCGTTGGTAAACAGATACCATGAACCGTCGATCTTCAGCCAGCCGGTAGCCATCTGGCCGTTGCTCTTAAGATAGTACCAGCTGTTGCCCCACTTAAGCCAGGTGCTGGAATACATGGAGCCTGTGCTTCTGAAGCAATACCAGTAGCCCTGGATCTTCTGCCATCCGGTCTTCATTACACCGTCTGAGCCAAAGTAATACCATGCTGAGCCGATCTTCTTCCAGCCTGTCGTCATATTGCCTTCGGCATCATAGTAGAACCAATGACCGGAGCTGTCCTTTACCCACTCATTCTTATGTACAGGAGCAGGTGTGGGATTTGATCCACCCTTATAAACATAATCAGTAGGAGCTAAAGCCACACCGGAAGCACCGTAGTAGTCGACCATAAACTGATCATAACGGTAAGGAAGACTGTAACCGTTTGCAGTAACATAGAAGAGCAGATTTTTAAGTGATGATTTTGAAGAAGGAGTACCGCCCTTTAAGAAAAGATCCAGACCGCCATCCATGTTAGTGGTATCGACAAGATAGTTCTTTCCGTCATCCATATGGACAATGTTCCACATATGCGGACCGCCGCAATCGCCGTAACAGCAGATCGCATAGATCTTTCCGCTCTTAAATATAGTATTGTCGCAAAGATACTGGAAAGCCTTTGAATAACCCTCGCAAACAACTTTTGTCTTGGAATCACCGTCAAATACCCAGATCATCTGCCAGGGATTGCCGTAAGGAATACTCTCATCATAAGCAGCTTTATCGTTGTAATTCGTAAGATCACAGATAGTGGTTGCATATGTTAAAAGCTTATTGTAATCATCGAGGCCGTTACTAGAACTGATGATCTTCTTTGCGTTATCGACTGCTTTGCTTACGGATTTACCGTAAGAAGTATCCATATAAAGATAATTGCCGTTCTTCTGATATTCCTCGGCTACAGGGAATACATAGCGGAAATTCGAGACAATAACTTTTGTCGGACTGGATGAATTATTGAAATCATAGTCCCAATAATAATTCAGATAGCTTGTCTTATCCATCCAATACAACTCGTAAGGACATGCGAAAAGCATAAAATCGATTACAGTGATGGAATTGTAGTCTTTTGCTTCAAGTGCATTACCGATTGCGGTCTGCAGTTTTCTGCTGCTTACAGATTTAAGATCTGAAATACCGAGATCAGATGCAGTGAATTCGAACTTCAAAGAAGACTTCGGTATAGTAAACAGCGTATAAGACTCAAGACCGGCAGCGACATTAGATGAATGCTCATATAAATAGTCAAAAGCAACACGGTTAGGCTTGGAGAGATGGCCCCTGTAATCATAACTCTGATCCTTGGCTTCACGGCCGAAAGACATTTCCTGATTGATATATCCTTCAGCGAGTTCATAACCGTCATAATCATAACCAAGACTGCTGAGATCAATAGATCCCTCATAAGTCTGTGTTCCTGACAGATCCGTTACATCCCAATCAGACTCAGACTCATCATCTGCCTCAAAATAAATGTCTTCTTCAACTTCGGCTTCACTCTCATCATCGTCGAAAACATAACCTCTGTCAGAGAATCTGTCATCAGATTCACGAGCGTAAACATCCTCATTCTCATCAGGCCTGGAAAACTCATCAGCAAGCAATTGTCCGCCGCAGGATAAAACTGTCGACACGGTAATTGCCATACAGACAAGCTTCGATAATCTGCGCTTAATCATTCTTAACCTCCCTATTATCGGTAAAATTACAACACTATTACATTATACAGAAAACAGGTCGGAATTTGCGGTAAAAAAAATCGAATTATAAAAATATAAATAATAATTTGCGCCTTCAGGAGCGCGGAAGCTGCCGTACACGGAACTTATCCGTTATAAGCCTGAATACAATAAAGACTAGCACTCCGGTAACCGCACCCAAAGTATTGTGAACGATATCGTCAAATTCGAACAGACCTCTGTGAAACAAAAGCTGTGTCACTTCGATGCCGGCAGACAGGAGCATACTGATCAGAATGACGAGCCATTTAAGCTTCCCTGCAAGTATAAGCGAAAGCAATATTCCAATCGGAATAAACAGCACTATATTCCAGAAGATCTCGGCACGGAGTTCAGTCCTGCCGTTTTGGATTGCTTTATAGGACCAGAATAATGCCAGCTTGTATTGTGCTTTTGCTGACTTAATCCTTGCTATAACCGTAATGGTTACAACAAACGAAAGATAGAAAGCCAACATAGGAATAGAAGCAAACGAAGAAAACCTTAACCTGCCTTTACGGTAAAAAAGAAAAGCAAAAACGCCTGTCACCAAAGCGATCAGAGTCCATAAGGCAACCGACTGCAAAGTTACTTTCGAAATAGCGAACTTAAAATATCCGTCGATAGATCTTCACCATCCTGAATTCCTATTATCACTTATCCCATAAAAATGACTTCAACGGTAACGATTATACCATTGAAGTCACAACATTCATCAAATTAATTTTATGTGTTTATCTGATCCACTCAACGCTTATCTCGCGCACACAGGACTTGTCGCGCTTCTTAATGAATTCAGGCGCAACCTGGGGGAACATCGCGCAGCTTAAGATATCTTCTTCGGACTTTGCGACATCACTGAACTGTTCCCTGACAGACTCAAGTTCCGGTTTTAACAGATCTGCAGGACGGCAGGCAACAACTTCATCGTCACCTATAGCCATCTTACGGATATCCTCATTGACCTTTCCGGGCAGTTCACCGTACTCACCGCGGAGAAGTCCCTTGGACTCTTTGGTAAATGTCTTATATCTGCCCATAAGCACATTGAAAACAGCCTGCGTTCCGACTATCTGGCTGGTAGGAGTAACGAGCGGAGGATAACCGAAGTCCTCCCTGACGCGCGGAACCTCTGCAAGAACTTCTTCAAGACGGTTCTCGGCATTAGCCTGCTTAAGCTGGGAAATCAGATTGGACAGCATTCCGCCCGGAACCTGATAGATCAGAGTATTAGGATCAGCACGCAGGACCTTGGAACTGATGGTTCCCTCTTTTTCCATTTTCGCGGCAACTCCTTTGAAATGAACAGCCGCATCATTCAGCCTGATAAGATCAAGACCGGTATCTCTTTCAGTTCCAGCCAATGTCGCAACAAGCGACTCTGTTGCAGGCTGCGAAGTACCGTTGGCAAAAGGAGACAAAGCGCAGTCAACGATATCAACGCCGGCCATCGCAGCCATCAGATATACCATAGCGCCTGTTCCTGTCGTGTTATGTGTGTGGAGATGAATCGGGACAGATACTCTCTCCTTCAGTTTCTTTACAAGGCTGTATGCATCTGCAGGAAGAAGCAGATTTGCCATATCCTTGATGCAGATCGTATCAGCGCCCATCTGTTCAAGAACGGCAGCTTTCTCTACGAAGTATTCCTCGTTGTGAACAGGGCTCGTGGTATAGCTCATGGCAGCTTCAACCATACCGCCGTACTTTTTCACAGCCCTGATCGAGGCTTCCATGTTGCGCACGTCGTTCAAAGCATCGAAAATACGGACAACATCAATACCATTCTCAATAGACTTGGCGCAAAAAGCTTCGACCATGTCATCAGCATAATGGCGGTAACCCAGAAGATTCTGGCCGCGGAGGAGCATCTGAAGTCTTGTGTTGGGCAAAGCCTTTCTCAATGTGCGGAGTCTTTCCCAGGGATCTTCGTTAAGGAATCTCATGCAGGAATCGAAAGTGGCACCGCCCCAGCATTCGATAGACCAGTAACCGATACTGTCGAGGATCTCGCATGCCGGAAGCATATCTTCCAGTTTCATTCTTGTAGCAGCCTGGGACTGATGCGCGTCACGAAGGATCGTATCAGTTATCTGAAGAGGCTTCTTTACATTAAACAGTTCATCCATTAAAGAAACCTCACTTGACCTCAAACAGGATATCACCGCCGTTTACGGCAGCACCGGAAGCGCAGTTTATCGAAATGATCTTGCCGCTTACCGGAGCGGAGATCTCATTTTCCATCTTCATTGCTTCAAGAATGAGTACCAGCTCGCCGGCCTTAACCTCATCGCCGACATTCTTAACGATCTTTATGACAGTTCCCGGCATCGGGGATACGACAGTACCTGAACCTGCTTCAGGCTGCGCTGTTTTAGCAGGAGCAGCAGGTGCTGCGCTTGATGCAGCCGGAGCAGCAGGAGCGCTCACACTCTCAGCCTTCTTTGCGGCAGGCTTAACAGCTCCGCCCTCGCCGATCAGCTCAACGTCCATCTCATATGTCTTTCCATCTAATGTGATCCTGTACTTGCTCATGCTCTTGCATCCTCCAATTGATATTTATGGTAGCTTATGTGATTGTCTTCGATGTACTGCTCAAGGCCTGTCTTTTTGACCTCGCGAAAAGATCTCACAACCACATTCTTCGGTTCGACACCGCTCTCTTCGGCAATGGCGGCAACTGCCATCGCGACTATCTTTTCAATCTCCATCGTATCCTCCATCAAAGCGGAATGTTTCCATGCTTCTTATAGGGCAGTTCGCGCTCTTTTGTCTTTAGCATCCTGAATGCGTTAACGATCTTCTCCCTAGTCTCCTCGGGCAGGATGACCTCGTCAACATATCCGTGCTCAGCTGCGATATAAGGATTCATGAACTTATCGTTATAGGAATTGATGAGTTCATCCTTTTTAGCAGCAGGATCCTCAGCCTTCTCGATCTCTTTCTTGCCGATTATGGATACAGCTCCTGAAGCTCCCATTACGGCAATCTCGGCGATAGGCCAAGCGTAAACGACGTCAGCGCCTGTGCCCTTGCTGTTCATTGCGATATAGGCGCCGCCGTATGCTTTTCGCATGATGAGGCTGACCTTCGGAACAGTTGCTTCGGAATAAGCGAAAAGCATTTTCGCGCCGTGGCGGATGATGCCGCCGTGCTCCTGCTGGCTTCCGGGAAGGAAAGCCGGAACATCAACCAGAGTAAGGATCGGAATGTTGAAGCAGTCGCAGAATCTGATGAATCTTGCAGCCTTGTCAGACGCATTGATCTCCAAAGAGCCTGCCATGAACTGGCTCTGGTTGGCAACGATACCTATGGTCTCTCCGTCAAGACGGGCAAAACCGATAACTATGTTGCGAGCAAAATCAGGCTGTATCTCAAAGAAACTGCTTCTGTCAACAAATGAATTAATGACACTTCTAACATCGTAAGGTTTCTTTGAATCAACAGGAACGATGTCACTGAGAGATGCGCATTCATCAACCATTGTGCCTTCAACGTTCATAGAGAACTCCTCGTTGTTCTGAGGAAGATATCCCAGAAGCTGGCGTACGCCGTTAAGACACGCGAGGTCGTCCGGGTATACAAAATGAGCCACACCGGAGGTTGAGCTGTGAACAGCCGCGCCGCCCAAATCGGCTGAAGTAATGACCTCGCCCGTAACTGACTTAACGACAGCAGGACCGGTAATATACATCTGGCTGTTATTTTCGGTCATGAAAATGAAGTCAGTGATCGCCGGCGAATAGCATGCGCCGCCTGCGCATGGACCCAGGATAACGGAAATCTGAGGGATAACACCGGAAGCGACCGTATTGCGGTAAAAGATATCGGCATAGCCCGAGAGGCTGTCGATGCCCTCCTCGATCCTTGCTCCGCCGCTGTCATTGATAGAGATAAACGGCGCCTTCATCTCCATTGCCTTATCCATGGCTCTGCAGATCTTCATGGCGTGAGCTTCACCCAGTGAACCGCCGCCTACAGTAAAATCCTGCGAAGACGCGAAAGCAAGTCTTCCGTGGATATATCCGTAACCGGTTACGACGCCGTCACCGGTCTTTTTCTTCTTATCCATGCCGAAATCGCTGCAGCGCGAAGTAATCTGGTCATTGATCTCAACAAATGTGCCGTCATCGAAAAGCGCTTCCATACGTTCTCTTGCCGTAAGCTTGCCCGAAGCGTGCTGCTTTGCGATACGCTCCTCACCGCCTGCCATGGCTGCGGCTTCCCTGCGCTTATTCAGCCGGTCAATACTTTCCTGCCATTTCTGATCCATAAGTTTCCTCTCTGATACATTATTGATTAAGATAAATGCACTTTAAAATACTTTGACTATCAAAGTATGCCACTAAAGTTGAAATAAATCTATATATAAAACGCATTAATTATTTTTGATTATTGGAACTGACAATTAAAGTTCAATCCGCTTTAAGTATCTTCCTGTACAGAATCTCTATATCATTTATATCCAATGCCACAGGGTGATTCTTCAGTCTGACCGGATTTACGGATGTCTTTAAGATTTCTATCTGTTCTTCAGATGCATAAGGCACCTCAAGTTCCAGCGAATCAAAGAAATCACAAAGCTTGTCTGCTGCTTCTTTAGCACTACCGCATCCCATGGCGCTGCTCAGCTCTTCCAATGTTTTAGAAAAAAATTCCGCACCCCTGGGATCGATGCATTTGTCCGTATTTTCGATCATCCACGGGAAAAGCACACGGTCGCATAACATCGCCGCATGACCGTGCGCGCAATGAAAAAGGCTCGTGATCTTATAACACATGGCGTGCCCCGCGGTTGTCTGGGATATATTGATCGCTTTTCCCGCAATATGGGCCGCATGCAGCATTCCGGCGTTGCCTTCATCGGTATTCGCAAGATAGCCTTCCATGTTCTCGAGAACGCCGCGTATAGCAACTCTGCTGTATTCCTTGCTCTCCTCCGTGCTGTTTACTGACCAGAATGATTCGATCGAATGGCAGAGCGCATCACACATAGTTGCTTTCTTCTGATACAAAGGCAGTGTTTTCAATGCGTTCGGATCGACAAATACTGCTTCGGGTATAAAGCTCTCACTCGTAATGCTTTGCTTGACATCCTCATAATAGAGGACTGCATAACGCGTTGCTTCGCTTCCGGTACCGGCGGTGGTAGGCATTGCAATAAAAGGAATATCGTTAGGCACAGCACCAGCCTTAAGCCAGGATCCGTTCTCACCTTCTCCGGGCAGGTTCGAATATAGTTTGATGCATTTAGCCACGTCAATGGCGGAACCGCCGCCTACAGCCATGATGGAATCGCAAGCACAGTTTTTATAGAGCTTCACGCCGTTAACGGCACTCTCATACAAAGGATTAGACTGAAAATCCTTAAAGTAAAAGACTTCTATTCCGAGACCGTCAAGATGTTCAAGATGCTTATTGAAGGAATCCATGTATTTGATCGAGTCATCGCATACAAGGAACAGCCTCCTGCATTTTTTCTCAAGAAGGCGAACCTCCGGCATCTTCCGGGTATATCATAGAATCGATCTTTGCGTACTTGGGATCATAATAATACGGGTATTCAACCAGTTTTCCGCCGTATGAAGCCAAAACAGAAGTGACCTCATCACGCACGGGACGCTGAAATCCGGTGAGCCAGTCATCACCGTGAACGACAATGGCCGGCTTATATTTCATAAGGTTCTCGGCATAAGACAGAGTCCGCTGGTCAACGACTTTATAAACGCCTGATATGTTTTCGAACATCATCTTACGGTCCGAAGCAGGAATGAGAGGCTTACGCCTGTAGGATTCAACCGCTTCATCGGACAACACTCCGATTATAAGCTTGCCGAGCTTTCTCGCCTTCCTGATTATCGCGATATGTCCGCCATGGATGATATCAGTGGCAAAGCACATATAGACCTTGCGGTTCTCGACTTCGCTCAGTTTATAAGTAACAACAGCAAGGTCATCGGGATTATCGATCTCGGCACAAA
>CACYRM010000065.1 GCA_902776845.1 Oscillospiraceae bacterium | reverse complement strand
GTATCGAGTACCGACAGAGCAGTAGGAACTATCTTAGGTTCGGAGATCACAGCCGAATACGGAACACAGCTGGCAGATGACAGCGTCATCGTTGAACTTACGGGCGGCGGCGGACAGAGCTTCGGTGCATTCATTCCGAAGGGCCTGACTTTAAAGCTCACAGGTGATGCGAATGACGGATTCGGAAAAGGATTATCCGGCGGAAAGCTCATCATCAAGCCTTCAGAGAATTCCGGATTTGAAGCTTCCAAAAATGTCATCATCGGAAACGTCGCACTTTACGGTGCAACAAATGGTACTGCATACATCTGCGGCGTGGCAGGTGAGCGCTTCATGATAAGAAATTCCGGCGCGACAGGTGTATGCGAAGGTACCGGTGACCACGGCCTTGAATACATGACAGGCGGCAAAGCAGTTATCCTGGGTGAAGTCGGAAAGAACTTCGCGGCAGGTATGAGCGGCGGTATGGCATATGTATTAGATGAACATCACACGCTCTATACAAAGATCAACAAGGCTCTTGTTGAGATGAGCGAGATAACCGAGGACGCGGACAAGAATGAGCTCAGACAGATCCTTCAAGATTATGAGCAGGCAACAGGATCTTCCAAGGCAAAGGCAATACTTCAAGACTTTGACAAGTATGTCGCAAGCTTCAAGAAGATCATACCGACAGATTACCGTCACATGCTGACCCTGATCGCCAAGTACGAAGAACAGGGTATTGCACGTGAACAGGCGGTATATGAAGCATTCAAAGAATTCACCAAAGTCGGTGCTTGAGTTCGGGAGGATCTTATGGGTAAAGCTACAGGATTTTTGGAATACGACAGGCACGAGGATTCCTGGGTATCGGAAGAGAAGAGGATCACAGGCTTCGAGGAATTCCACAACCATTTAAATGAAGAAGAAAGACGCTGCCAGGCAGCAAGATGTATGGACTGCGGCGTACCGATGTGCCAGTCAGCCATCTGCCTCAAGGGTATGGTAACGGGATGTCCCTTACATAACGTTATCCCCGAGTGGAACGACGAGATCTACAAGGGCCATTACGAAGCAGCATTGGGCAGACTTTTGAAGACATCGAACTTCCCGGAATTCACCGGAAGAGTATGTCCCGCACTTTGCGAAAAGGCGTGCATCAACGGAATAAATACAGGAGCAGTTACCATTCATGATAACGAGCTCTTCCTCATAGAAAAGGGATATGAGATGGGTTACATGAAGCCCAGGATCCCTAAGACCAGATCAGGCAAAAAGGTCGCAGTCATTGGCGCAGGTCCGGCAGGTCTTGCCGTTGCGGACCAGCTCAATCACAGAGGTCATGAGGTAACGGTTTTCGAGCGTGAAGATCAGATCGGAGGCTTACTGATGTACGGCATTCCGAACATGAAGCTCGACAAGAGCGTGATCGAGAGAAGAAGAAAACTGATGGAAGAAGAGGGCGTTGTTTTCAAGACAGGTGTTGACGTAGGCAACGGTGCTTCTTTCGAAAAGATAACAGAGGAATTCGATGCGGTAGCTCTCTGCTGCGGATCAAAGAAAGCAAGGACTATTACTGCAAAGGGTTCGGAAGATTGTAAGGATATGCACCTTGCTGTTGATTTTCTTAAGTCTGCGACCAAGGACCTTCTTTCAGGAAAGCAGGGCAAGTGGACGATAAGTGCCAAAGACAAGAACGTTGTTGTTGTCGGAGGCGGTGATACCGGAAATGACTGCGTAGGAACATGCATAAGACAGGGCTGCAAGAGCATCACACAATTAGAGATGATGGCAAGGCCGCCCAAGGAAAGACAACAGAATAATCCCTGGCCCGAGTGGCCCAAGGTCGAGAAGACAGACTACGGACAACAGGAGGCCATCAAGGTATTCGGTTCTGACCCGAGAATATATGAGACGACAGTAAAGGAACTCATTACTCAAAAGGGAAAGCTTAAAGAGATCAAGACAGTCAAAGTCAGATTTGAAGACAGAAAACTTGTTGAGGTCGAAGGAACAGAACAAATCATAAAGTGCAATCTCCTGATCATAGCTGCAGGCTTTGTGGGATGCGAAGACTACATAGCGAAGGAAAGCAAAGTCGAACTGACACAAAGAGGAACGGTTAAGACAGAGCCTGAACAATATAAGACTTCGATACCGAAGGTGTTCACGGCAGGAGACATGCACAGAGGACAATCGCTTGTGGTGTGGGCAATAACTGAAGGCAGGCACTGCGCAGCGGAAATGGACAAGTTCTTAATGGGTTATACACCGTTGATTTAAGACTTGGATAAAAAAGTTTATAAATTTTTAGGAGGACATAAATTATGGAAATGAGATCTGTACCGGAAATGTTCGGTGAAAACGTTTTTGACGACAGAGTAATGAGAGCGGTCTTATCCGAGGATGTTTACCAGTCACTCAGAAAGACCATCGACGAGGGTGCCAAGCTTGACATCAAGGTTGCTGAACAAGTAGCAACAGCCATGCGCGACTGGGCACTTGCAAAAGGTGCAACACACTTTACCCACTGGTTCCAGCCTCTGACAGGCGTAACAGCAGAGAAGCATGACTCATTCATCGAGCCTTCACCTGACGGCGGCGTTATCATGGCATTCTCCGGCAAGAACCTTATCCAGGGCGAGCCTGACGCTTCGTCATTCCCGACAGGCGGCATCAGAGCTACTTTCGAGGCAAGAGGATATACTGCATGGGATCCTACATCTTATGCTTTCATCAAGGATAAGACACTCTGCATTCCTACAGCTTTCTGCTCCTATACAGGCGAGGCTCTTGATAAGAAGACACCTTTGCTCAGATCAATGGAAGCTTTGAATAAGCAGGCACTCCGTATCTTAAAGCTTTTCGGAAACGAAGATGCAAAGTATGTTCATACGTCAGTAGGACCTGAGCAGGAGTACTTCCTCATCACAAAGGAAATGTATGACAAGCGTCCTGACATCAAGTACACCGGAAGAACGCTTTTCGGCGCCAAGGCTCCCAAGGGCCAGGAGATGGATGACCATTACTTCGGCGTTATCAAGCCCAAGGTTCAGGAGTTTATGAACGATCTCAACCAGGAACTCTGGAAGCTCGGTATCCTCGCGAAGACAGAACATAACGAGGTTGCTCCCGCTCAGCACGAGCTCGCTCCGATCTATTCCTCAACGAATATCGCTACAGACCAGAACCAGCTCATGATGGAGATAATGCAGAAGGTTGCAGCACGTCACGGCCTTGTATGCCTCCTCCACGAGAAGCCGTTCGCAGGCGTTAACGGATCCGGTAAGCACAACAACTGGTCAATGTCCACGGATACAGGCATCAATCTTTTAAGCCCCGGTGCTACACCTTATGAGAACGCACAGTTCCTGCTCTTCCTCTGCGCAGTTATCAAGGCAGTTGATGATTATCAGGATCTCTTGAGGCTCGCTGTAGCTACGGCAGGCAACGATCACAGACTGGGCGCCAACGAGGCTCCGCCGGCAATCATCTCTATCTTCCTTGGTGATGAGCTTTCCGCTATCCTCGATGCTATCGAAAATGATACACCTTACGAGGGCGCTGAGAAGAAGATCATGAAGCTCGGTGTTGATGTGCTCCCGAGATTTGCACGTGATACAACAGACCGTAACAGAACTTCACCGTTTGCTTTCACAGGCAATAAGTTCGAGTTCAGAAGCCTTGGTTCCTCCAACAGCATCGCTTGCGCAAACATGATGCTCAACGCTGCAGTAGCAGAGTCTCTGAAGATCTATGCTGACAGACTTGAAGGTGCTGAAGACTTTGAGACCGCTCTGCACGATATGATCAAGAAGACCATCAAGGATCACAAGAGGATCCTCTTCAACGGCAACGGCTATGATGATGCATGGGTCAAGGAAGCTACGGAAGTAAGAGGTCTGTCCAACTATAAGACAACACCTGACTGTATGCCTCACCTCCTCGATGAGAAGAACGTAAAGATGCTCACAGCTCATAAGGTATTCACGGAAGCCGAGCTCAAGTCAAGAGTTGATATCATGCTCGAGAACTACAGCAAGTCAGTTCTTATCGAAGCAAATACAATGCTCGAGATGAGCAGACGCATGATCCTTCCTGCGATCGAGTGCTATGAGAATAAGCTTGCCGGAGCAGTTGCCGCAAAGAAGGCAGTATCTCCTTCCGCTGCATGTGTATACGAAGGCGACATCATCTCAAAGCTTTCAGATCTTGCAGACAAGGTCTATGCAGGTGCTAACGATCTTGAAAAGGCAATCGCCGCTGCAGGCAACGAATCCGACATTATCACGGAGAGCCTCTTTATCAAGGATAACGTCATCGCTTCGATGAATGATATCCGTAAGGCTGCCGATGAAGCTGAGTCATATGTATCAAAGGAATGCTGGCCGCTTCCTTCCTACGGTGACCTGCTCTTCAGTGTAAAATAACAGATCCTCATATTCCACCCAACTAAGTAACCCCCGGAGTTTTCGGACTCTGGGGATTACTTAGAATTATGTTTAGAGGTTTTTTCGGATAATCAGATAAGAAAAGAGATAATGACGTATGACTAAGTTTATATTCGTTACAGGCGGAGTTGTTTCAGGATTGGGAAAAGGAATCACTGCCGCTTCATTGGGAAGGCTTCTTAAAGCCAGAGGACTTAAAGTCGCAGCCCAAAAACTTGACCCTTATATTAACGTTGATCCGGGTACAATGAGTCCCTACCAGCATGGCGAGGTTTATGTTACGGAAGACGGTGCCGAGACGGATCTCGACCTGGGTCATTATGAGAGATTCATAGATGAGGACCTCAATAAATATTCGAACCTTACATCCGGCAGGGTTTACTGGAATGTCCTCAACAGAGAAAGAAGAGGAGAGTATCTGGGCTCGACAGTTCAGGTTATTCCCCATATAACAAACGAGATAAAGGAATTCGTTTACCGCGTCGGAAAGAAGACAAATGCCGATGTCGTTATCACCGAGATCGGAGGAACGGTCGGTGATATCGAGTCCCAGCCCTTCATTGAAGCAGTCAGACAGATATCTTTGGAAGTCGGCAGGGAGAACAGCCTCTTTATCCACGTTACGCTCGTTCCTTTCTTAAGAGGTTCTGATGAGCATAAATCAAAGCCTACACAGCACTCAGTAAAAGAACTGCAGGGAATGGGAGTTAATCCCGGTGTTCTGATCCTGCGCTGCGACGAGCCTCTTGAAGATGAGATCATGAAGAAGATCGCGCACTTCTGCAACGTTAAGGAAGACTGCGTTATAGAGAATATTACATTGCCGAATCTTTATGAGGCTCCTCTGATGCTCGAAGAATCGAAGTTCTCTGAGATAGTATGCAGAGAGCTTAATATCGATGCCGGCGAACCTGATCTTTCACATTGGAAGGAAATGGTCGGTAAGATCCATAACATAGACGAAGAGGTTAAGATCGGACTGGTAGGTAAATATGTACACCTCCACGATGCTTATCTCTCTGTGGCTGAAGCACTCAAGAGCGCAGGTTACGCGAACGATGTCAAAGTAAATATTGAATGGATCGATTCCGAATTCATTACGGAACAGACTTTAGAAGAGAAGCTTTCGGGACTCGACGGAATAATCGTTCCGGGCGGCTTCGGAGACAGAGGTATACACGGTATGATCCTTGCCGCGAAATACGCGCGTGAGAATAATATCCCTTACTTCGGAATCTGCCTCGGAATGCAGATTGCCGTTATCGAGTATGCCCGAAATGTTCTAGGCATAGCTGATGCCAACTCAGGCGAATTTGACGAACAGTGCGCCAACAAAGTTATCGACTTCATGCCCGGTCAGAGTGATGACATAGACAAGGGCGGTACGCTCCGTCTTGGCGCATATCCCTGCAAGATCGCTGAAGGAAGCCTTCTTTATGAATGCTACGGCAAGGACGAGATCTTTGAGCGTCACAGACACAGATATGAAGTCAATAACGTCTACAGGGAAAGATTTGTTGAAAGCGGCGCGCGTTTTGCCGGTACCGCCCCTGATGATTCTCTTGTAGAGGAGATGGAACTGCCCGGTCATAAGTTCTATCTTGGTGTTCAGTATCACCCTGAATTCAAATCAAGACCTGACAGGGCTCATCCGATCTTTAAGAGATTTATCGCTGCATCTAAAGAGAAATAAGCATATCAGATCTACGTGTAAAATTTACTGTTATTGATTAAGTCTTGAGGCCTCGGCAAATATTGCTGAGGCTTTTTCACGCAGTTCAATAGGCTGTATTATCTCAACATCCGGCGCGTTCATTCTGACGAATTTCAGCATGGCTTTTTCAGGCACGGAAATGATCGCGGTATAACGGTCACCATCTCCGGATCCGGCTTTGAATATCATGCTCTTGGAACCGAAATAATCGACAGCCTCATAGATCATTGACGCAGGGAAACTGAATTTTATCTGAATGTTCTCTTCGGGGATCATCTTAAATCTTCTGTTTGTCAGATCCCTGCAGGTTGTAAGACCTTTTCCGAGAATATCGTAGATATCGTATTTGGGCCGGCTGATCTGTTGAATATTTCTCATAAGTTCTATACGGATATAAGAAAGTCCGCTTCCGTATATACCGCTGTTTCTGCAGCACAGAAGATAGTAAATGCCGTCTTGTTTAAATATCCTGCATGGCGATGCGTATTTTGTTTCTCGCTTCAAAAGCCCCGGCATGCCGTGTGTTCCCAAAGGGACCTCATAAAAGGAAACAGCCTTCCGTTCTTTAATGGCTTCTCTCAGGATCTTCAGATTCCCGTAAAGTATGTCGGAATCCGCGTAATCACGTTTGACTCTGGCAGCGCCTTTTGAGTTCAGTGTGAAGTCTAATGTGGATGACAGATTCTCTAATGTGTCAACCAGATCCTTGTAATCAGCTTCAGCCAGGAACCGTTCGTCTAAAAGCGCATCGTAAAGTATCTCGATCTGGCGGTCCGAAATAAGAACAGGACCTGCCAGATAGCAGTCTTTATTGATCGGGGAATCAAGAACGGTTCCGTCGCCGTGTCTAATCTCTCTTTCAAAGGTTCCGATAAACCTTATGTCATACCCGAAGGACTGCAGGGCATGAATATCGCTCCTTATGGTTTTCTCGCTTATATCTATTCCGTATTCCTCGTGGACAAGGACTTTTATCTGCTTTATCAGAAGCGGATTATTTCTGTCAGTGTGTTTCTCAAGGACCTTCAGGACAGCGAGTGCTGAATACTTTTTATTAGACATTATTGTTTCTCCTGATCTCTTTTAAACAAGAATAATACAGTTCTTCCGATAGTTCAAATTCTGCCTATCGTTGCTTCGAAAAACCATTCACAAACGCCATGCCGGAAGCGTAGGATGAGATATAAGATCGATCGCAAAACTATAAAGGAGTAATGGAAAATGAGATATTTCGAATTCACATTAAAGCTTAAAAAAGAAGATATTCAGTCAACAAAGATCAGACTTAAGGATTATTCATACGACAGCCCGGTGGAAGCATTGACATGCTATATCTTTAAGACTTTGTCCAACGGAAGTTCCTTTGTCATCTACAGGGAAGAAGCGAGCGGCCTTAAGTCGATGTACGCTATCGACGAGAAGATCAGGCAGCCTAAGGAAGCTTTGGATGAGATACTCGCGGTGATCGGGGATGTTCTTGATAAAAAGATCAGGATCAGCGATCCCTTCGAGATCACGATGTTTGATTTTGACACCAATCTCAGGGAAGCTAAAAGAAGAAGCCTTTGCCAGTGCTGGACTAAGATCGTTGATCAGGCGGGCATCCTTGTATACGACGACAGGGATTCAATAATGACCGGAAGGTGCGGCTTTTTCCTCAGTGAGAAAGTCGCCGGAAAAGATGCTGCCGGTGATCCTGAAGACCATCTCTTTGATAAGAGCCTGATAAATGAACTTGAAAGCATCAGGAAGAATAAGAACTCAAAGAAAGGCTCTTCTGAAGAGATCGGCGTGATCCCCGCGCATTATGTAATCTCATCTAGAAGCAGCGAAGCGGGCAGCGATATCACTGCTGCGCTCGCAAAAGACCTTTCTGAAGCCGGCAGGATCTCTTCCGGAAGGATGGAAATCTTTACCGGTATAGATGTTGATCTGTACAGGCATCCGGGCCTTTTCGAGAAGGTCATCGAGAACTCTTATGGATGCATTCTGGTACTGGATCTCAGGGGAAGATTTGCTACCGATCCGGCTTCCTACGGATTAACATGCAGCTATCTTGCCAAAACAATATGCAGGTATAAGAACGACAATCTTTTTGTCTTCTTATATGACATCGAAGTTCCGGGCTTTGCGTATTCTCTCCTGACGCAGATCAGGAAAAGCCTTTTCCTCGTAACGCTCCGCGAAGGCAAAGGCAGCAGGGAAGATGCTGAAAAGTATTTAAAGCATCTTATAAGAGATTCGGAAGTCTCCGGTTATGAGAGCCAGGCAGGCGAGTTCCTCGATACCTTTAAGCAGTCTGAATTTACCCAGACTGATGTCATAAGGGCTTTTGAAAGCTTTGAATCCTGGGCTGTCAGGAAGAATATCTTAAAGTCTTACGGACTTGAAGCCGAAGAAGGCTTTATGCTGGACCGTGACGGCGATGTCAGATCCGGATATGAAAAGCTCAAAGGCCTTATCGGTCTGAAAGCAGTCAAGGATCAGATAGACAAGGTCATACTTGCCAACAAAGCAGAAAGCCAGAGAAAAATGCACGGAACCAAGGGAAGGGCCATGCATATGGTCTTTACGGGAAACCCCGGTACTGCCAAGACAACAGTTGCGGAGCTCTTTGCTCAGATCGCCAAGGAATCCGGCATCCTCAAGAGCGGCGTTATCGTCGAGAAAAGCGGGCTCGAACTCTCAGGCTTCGGTTCCGCAATCCGCCTTACGCAGGCATTTGATGATGCAATGGGCGGTGTGCTCTTTATCGATGAAGCATATTCATTAAGCGGTGAAGGCGCATTTACGACACTTATCCGTGAGATGGAAGCAAGAAGAAATGACGTTATTGTTATTTTCGCCGGATATAAGGACAGGATGAAGACATTCCTGGAGCAGAACGAAGGTTTAAAGAGCAGGATCCCTTATACCGTGGATTTTCCTGACTATAAGCCTGACGAGCTCTTGCAGATATTTAACTATATCCTGAAGCAGGAAGGCTTTACGGCGACTCCGGGAGCCGTATCAGCCGCCCGTGAGATATTCGGTAAAGCTTCAAGGATAAAGGACTTCGGCAACGGAAGATATGCAAGGAACGTTGTCGAAAAGTCCACTCTGAATATGTCCGTTAGGCTTGCGAAAAAGTACGGTGATAATATCCCGGAAAAGATGCTCTATAAGATCACAAAAGATGATGTCTTAAGCATTGATGACCCTTTTGTTAATATCAATAACGGTGAGAACAGAAAGGGCAAAAAAGAGCCTGAGAAGACACCTTATGAAAAGCTTGAGTCCATGATAGGTCTTGAGTCCGCCAAGAAGGTGATAGAGCAGGCTGTTGCAACCTTTAAGATGCAGAAACGCCTTGGAAAGAAAGGTGTCGATATCGGCAGGAATACCATGCATATGGTATTTACCGGCAATCCCGGAACCGCCAAGACCACTGTGGCGAGACTCGTTGCAGAGATATTGAAAGATGAAGGCATACTGTCATCAGGAGTTTTTGTCGAAGCCGGCAGGGCGGATCTTATAGGGCAGTTTGTTGGCCAGACTGCTCCCAAGGTCAGAAAAAAGTTTGAAGATGCCATGGGCGGAGTGCTTTTTATCGACGAGGCTTACTCGCTGAACGACGGACCGTATCACGGGTCCTACGGTGATGAAGCCATCAACACGATAGTCCAGGAAATGGACAACCGCAGGGATGACATCATCGTTATCTTTGCAGGTTACCCTGATGAGATGAAGGAATTCATCGAGAGAAATCCCGGTATGTCCTCCAGAATAGCTCTCCGCGTTGATTTCGGTGATTATTCCACGGAAGAACTGATAGAGATAACCAAATATCAAGTGTCAGAGAAGCACCTGCATATTACTGACGAAGCTCTTGAAAAACTTGTACCCATATATGAGACGGCAAAATGTGACAGATCGTTCGGCAACGGCCGTTATGTCAGAAGAGCAGTAGAGCTTGCCATATCCAATCTTGCCTTAAGGCTGGATAAGATCCCGGAAAAAGACCTGACAGATGAGCTCCTTATGACTATCACTGCTGAAGATATCTCAGCGCCTGCGCTGGACGGTTCGGGAAAGTCTCATAGAAAGATCGGCTTTGCGGCCTGACGGTCAGCAGCTACGGAATATACAGTTTGACTGATGTTCACTTGACTCAACTACGTATACGTAGTATGCTACGTATACGTAGCAATAAGGGAGGCAAGGTATAAAATGAGAAAGTTATTCAGATTAAACTTAACGAAGGAAACCGGCACAGCTGCAATTGCAGGACTTGTGATGATAGCGTTGAGCCTTTTGATGATCCCCTTCGGAGGAGATTCCTTAACAGACACAGTAATTTCATTCATACTAAGAGATCTTCTTATGATCTTCGGATTGGGAGTTGTATTCGTAACTCTATACATCGAAAAGAAAGGTCCGGAAGTCCCGGCAGAACTCGGATTCACAAACAGAAAATGGATCCTCAGTTTGATCATTAATGTTGTTCTGGCTGCCGGTCTTCTTGCAATGTTTTTGAAAGACCAGGTTCCTGAGAATGTCGTCTCACTGAAGAATCTATATGGAGCTTCGTATATTCTTGTTGCCGGTATTTTCGAGATGACGTTTATATACGGTTTTCTCAGGATGTGTTTTGAGAAAGCCTTCGGAATAATACCGGCAATAGTTCTGACATCCGTTTTTTACTCTTTGCATCATGCGGGATTCCAGCCTGAATTCCTGCATCTGTTTCTTGTAGGACTGATGTATTGTTCTGTCTTCTATATCACAAAAAACATGCTCGTCATCTTTCCGTTTTTCTGGGGTGTGGGAGCTTTATGGGACGTTCTGGTATCATCTGAAGCGGGAGATGATATAAAGAACCCTGTATCGTTTATAATAGCAATTGTTATTCTTTCGGCTTCGGCTATATGGGTCTTATACAGAAAGAGGAGGAAAGACATAAATGCTGTCAAAAACATCGATAGTGATCTTGGGCATGCTTACAAAAGGCGAAATGAATGCCTATGACATGCTCAAGATGATCGAAAAGATGAATATGAAATACTGGTTCCCGATAGGTGCCACCACTCTTTATGAGACATGCTTAAGACTTGAAAAGAAGGATTACATTGAGAACACCGGAGAATCGGACAAGAAAGCAATCTACCATCTTACCTCTGAAGGCATGCAGGAACTTAAGAGCACGATATGTGAGCTTTTTGAGAGAGTTGATTTTGATTCTGTATGGTTCTGTCTGGCAGTAATGTATTCCGGAGTCCTGAACAAAAATGAGCTGAAACGTGAGATAGGAATGCGCACAAAGCTTCTTGATGAATATGAGAAGGGGACTATGGAGAATAAAGAGATAATGCTCAAATATGATCCTTCGTATATTGAGGTCTGCGCAATCGACAGAATGCTCCAGATCATAAGAATGGAGAAAGAGACTTTGGAAAGATTCGCCGAACAGGTGGAAAACAACGTTTTGTAACATTGTTAAGTGAACTGTTAAATGAAAACCTGCTAACAAAAATCAAGAGCTAGTTTAGTAAATGGCTAAGTCTAAGATTTAAGCATGGCAAGCAGACCGGTTAATTCCGGTCTGTTTGCTT
>CACYRM010000064.1 GCA_902776845.1 Oscillospiraceae bacterium | reverse complement strand
CCGGGCGCGCCCTGTCTCGTGTATCTCGCGATGGAGATCTCCATCATGAGGAGCGGGATGCCGATGACGAGCATCGCTATGAGGTAGACGAAAAGGAAAGCGCCTCCGCCGTATTTGGCTGCAAGTCCCGGAAATCTCCAGGCATTTCCCAAACCTACTGCAGAACCGATCGATGCCAGGATAAAGGCAGATCGTGATGACCATTTTTCGCGCATATGTACGCCCCCTCGAAAACGTTTTACTCAAACAATAATATCACCTCTGAATTTTTTTTGATTAATAATGCTAAATAGTCAAATTAATGTGATTTATGGTAAAATCGTGTTATTCCTAAAGGAGGGTTAAAATTATGAAGAAGATTAAAGCTATAGCATGTATTCTTGCAGTAGCCATGCTTGCAGGCATTTTCGCGGGATGCAGCAAGACAACCAAGATCTCTGTAGATAAGTTTGCAAAGGCTTGCGAGAGATTAAAGCTCACCGAGTTTGATATTGACGATGACAGCCCGGATACTGATGATATCGAAAAAGGAGTCTATATTGTCGCTGACGCTGACGACATTGAGGACTCTTCAACCAGCGTTGAGGATGCTGCAGATGCTTATGGCCTCGGCGATATCATCGACCCTGATGATGTTAAGGCAGTCGGTATCGCAATGAAGCTTACAGGTCTTGATGATATTGACAGTCTCGAAGATCCCGAGGATCTCGAAGACCTCAAGGTTGACGGCGCTTTCGCAGCTGTAATCGAGCTCGATGACAACTACGTTAAGGACGTTATGGATTACTTCGAGGATATGCTCGACACATACGACATTGACGTTAAGGATCTCACAAACAAGGAATACTATGTTTCCAAGAACGACGGTTATATCAGATTCCACATCGATATCTCCAAGCTCGCAAAGATCTTCCTCGAGAATGATGACATCATGGATCTTGCAAGTTCTGCTTATGATGAAGATGATATCGAAGAGATCTGCAAGAACATCTCCGGTGATGTTGCTGTAACCGTCGAGATTAACGGTTCCAACCTCTTCATCCTCGCAGGCGGTTCATTCAACACAAAGCCTTCAGTACTCAATTCATTCTCAAGCGCTTTCGGCGTAGCTTCCAACCCTGTAAAGCTTCCTATGAACACAAAGTTCGTTGAGGATTTCGTTGATAACGCTATCGACAATTACGGCAGTCTCGCAAACTCTTACGGCGGATATGATGACTACGATGATTGGGACGATTATGATTACGATCTTGATTCCGATGACTGGGATATCTGATCGCTGAAACTTGATCTGAAATATATAGGGGCTGTCTCACAATGAAGTGAGGCGGCCCCTTTTTTGATCATCAAGTTGCGATTACTAGAACATTGACGGCGGGAACAGTCTCGACAGAGCCTTCAATGCCGCGCCGAAGCTTGAGAGGTTAAAGATAATGCCGCTGAACAGGAATGAAAGGATCAGATAGACCGGCAGGACCGCTGAGAATATCTTTGAGCGCGCTGTGCGGAGCGGGAGGAATGTGATCACCGTACCGACTGCAAATCCGAGAAGGGTTACTGCAAACGTGTAGATTATTACATGCAGAGGGTCAAATTCCGTTCCCGATATAAGGAAAGAGATGATCGTGATTATCAGTACAGGGACCGTAAATACAGCGACCTGGATCAGTCCGAGATATATCCTCTCAAAAAGACTGAAGCGCAGATAGATGCGGTTGTCCTGGTCGTTCAGGAAGGCGAGGGCGCCTAACAGGGCGGCGGTCAGGATAAAGAAGCCTGCGAACTTGTAAAGAGGGACCGGGATCTTCTCGGATTTTGTGAGCTCGTCATAGACGATACCTTCTACGTTTTCGAGGGCGAACAGCGTCTTGTCGGTTATATAGATGCCGAAGATGCGCTCTAATTCCGGATCGTGTGCGTCGACTTCATAGCCGTAATCTGCGAATGTATCGCTTATTATCTTCCGGGTTCCGTAAGCATAGAAGCTTCTGAAGATTTCTTCTCTGGAGAGCAGGATGAATCTTGAACCCGGCGTCTGGACCTGCGTGATCTTATAGCGTGAACCGGTGTTCGTAAAGTGCTCGGAGAATCCCTTGGGGAAGATGTAGCCGGTATTTGCCTTGCCGGATGCCAGGTCCTTGTAGAGTTCTTCTTCGTCTTCAACTTCATAGAAGTCGAAGATCGAATTCATTGAGCAGAGTTTGTCGACGATCTCTTCCGTCTCTTTGGAGTTGTCCTCGTTGATAAGGGCGATGGGAATGTAGATCGAGGACTCCTTCTCGGGTATGAAAACAACGAGAAGGGCCATGATGATCATGACGCCCATCATGACATACATAGCCGGATTGATGAGACTTCGCTTGGTGAGGACCGATAATCTGTTAAGGAATAATCTCATAAGAACATCGACCTCACAAAGAACGTGATCAGGTAGTATAGCGGATTATATACGGCCGCGAGCTGGAAGAAGTGCGGCATGTAATCCAGTGGCAGAAGGCCGCCTGCAAGATACATCAGAGCGGTTCCTGCACCGAACGAGATATAAGCTACGGTAGAAGGACTCTTGACCAGATAGCACAGAGCAGTACCTGCAAGCGCTATGAGCAGGATGAACGGAATAACGGTGAAAAGCCCTGCGATATTTACGGTATCAAAGATTATAAACAGCACGATAAACGTTATGGCGTAAAGGAAGTACATCATGACTGCCGCGCAGCAGGCTTCGACAAGGAATAGCTTCCAGGTCTTAATGCCCGACAGCTTCGCGCGGGCCCGGAAGACTTCGTTGTTGCCCCTGAAGAAGAACGAGATTATGAAGATCGACATCATAAGGATGTAGAGCGAATAGGAGCCGATCATCTGCTCCCTTACTTCGTATTTGGCGACCAGGTCCTCGGCGTCGATCTTCCGGAAAAGAGTCTTGCGCGCGAGGAAGAATTCGAAACATTTGTCCTGGACCGTGTAGCCGATGCTGTTTGCTCCGGCATCATCGATGCCCATCTGTCTGGCATATTCGCCTGCCGTGATTATCGCGCACTGGGATGTCCCGAAAAAGTCACTTATCGCATAGATCAGGTCATTTACCATATATTCGTCAAAGGTGTTCGCATCACGGTAGATTATCGAGGCCTGCACGGCATCCGGGGTCCCCATCGTCTCGATGAAGCCTTCGGGGACGATGATGCCTGCGACGGCGTCCTTGTCCTCGACCATGCTTACGACCTCTTCTCTGCTGTCCACGATCTCGATGTCGATGGTGTGTCTGACGCTGTCCATCTGCTTGAAGAAGTTCAGTCCCAGACGGGTATATGCTTCGTCATCCGGAACGTAGCATGCGACTTCAAGTATGCTGTCTTCGCTTCCTTCCTCGAAAAGGAACTCCGACGCATACACGACGACTGCGAGCATGCAAAGACCGAGTGCCAGAAAATAACACAGCAGGAAAGGAAGGAAAAGCAATACTCTTTTGCAGTATGCCTTGATCATCCGAGTGCCTCCGAAGGGGATGCTCCGGCAGGGAGAAGCTTCGATACGCCGTCTTTAAGGAGATAGATCCTTGTGCAGTGCCTGAAGAGCTCCTCGTTGTGGCTTGCGACGAAGACGGTGCCGCCTTTGCTCCTGAAAGAATCTATAAAGTTAATGATGTCGTTTTTCGCAGGGATATCAAGGGATGCCAGAGGCTCGTCCATGAGAAGGACATCGGGCTTTGAGAGAAGGACGGAAGCAAGCGCCAAGCGCTTCTTCATACCGCCAGACATGCGCTTTACCTTGAGGTCAATGTAATCTGCGACCTTGAGGATAGAGAGCTCAGTTTCCGTGAGTTCCTTAATGATCTCCTGTCTGCTCATGGGAGTCCACATCTTAAGATTGTCTATGGCCGTGAGTTCATCGATAAGGGCGTTTTCCTGGGTGACGAATCCTGCTTTGCCGTTGACTTTGATCGTGCCTGAAGCTGTCTTCCTGAGACCTGCAATTGCGGTAAGAAGGGTGGATTTTCCCGATCCGTTGAGACCCAGAAGACCAATGACTTCGCCTTTTTCCGCAGTTATGTTGACGTCTGTTAAGACGGTCTTTTTATATTTTAACGAGACATTCTCGATCACAACGATAGAATCAGCCATAGCAACCGGGTACTCCTTTTTTCGATAGGGAGATTATAGCATAGAGGAATATACCTTATGGATAATATATTACTTTACTGGTTGCCCGAAATATAGTCCGGGAGCTCTTCGGCCGAGATGGCGGGTCCCATGAACAGACCCTGGAATCCGTCGCAGCCGCTGCCTGCGAGGATCTCAAACTGGTCTTCCTGACCGACTCCGGTAGCCGTTACAGTGATGTCTATGTCATGCATGAGGCTGATCGCGGATCGTGTCAGGATGCGGACAGTCGCGTCAGTTGCAAGGCTTGATGTGAAGTTGCCGTCGAGCTTTAAGACCGAGACGGGAAGAAGAGGGATCGCGTTAAAAGAAGAGTAGCCTCTTCCGAAATTATCGAGCGCCATCTTAACGCCTGTCGTAGCGAGCTCCTCGATCGTCATGCGGATATCCGAAAGGCTCGTGATAAGGCTCTCTTCCTGAAGGTCCAGAATGATGTTGTTTACATTGCAGTTCGCCGAAGAGACAATGTTCGAGAAAGACTGGATAAAGTCGGGTTCTCTCAGCTGATAATTCGAAATATTGATATTCATCGTAAGCTTTGGATCGATCTTATTGACCGATGTGAGCGCAGTCAACGAGTTTTCCATGGAATAACTGCCGATCCTTCTCATATATCCGGCTTTCTCCGCTGCTGCCAGGAATACCTGAGGGGGTATGGACATGTCTTTTCTGTCGAATCTTAAGAAAGCCTCGAATCCGGTGAGTTTACGTTCCGCGGTAAAGCAGGGCTGGAAAACCATGTGGATGCTTCCGTCTGATATCGCGCGCTCGAAAATGGCTATGATCTCATCTTTGGACTTATCCTTAAATACTTCCGCGCCTTCAAGTACGGCAGTATCTTCTGTCTCAGATGGCCTGCCGGGAACAGCCGAGGCTGCCCTGCTCATGCGCTCTTCGGCTTTGGTTATAAGTTCTCCTGCATGACGTGAATCATCGGGGTAATGAGCGAAGCCGTAGCGGATGTCAGCATTCATCGAGTCGAGACCGGCGGCAAATGCTCTTGAAGCTTCTTTCGCGAGTTTGTCCGCATATTTAGTCTCGGATTCCTTCGAAAGGACTCTCTTGAAAAGGATAACAAAATCCGCATCGTCGATCCTCGCGACCATGTCCGTGGGGTCAGCGGCCTCGCGGATCCTGTGCGCCATATTCTGGATGAACAGGTCCATGGATTTGTGACCGATCGTTCTTGTTATATTGTCGAAATGATCGAGCGCAAGATAGATGACCGTGAAGGGACGGCAGACGGAATCAGGATTGTCGTTTGCCTGCATGTTCGCGATATCTTCCCTGATATATTTATCCGCGCGCTCGGTGATCATGTCACGGCCGGGAAGTGTCGTAAGAGGATCGATGGAGCCTGTGAGGTTACGGCCGATCGCTTCGCTTAAGCCCTGATGGCTTCCCATTGATTCGTGGTTAACGATGAGGGAGGTACGGGAGAACATCTCGTCTTCCAGTTCTTTCCGGATCTTATTGCCACGCTCGTTGCGCTTCGCGTCCTCGATGCCCTGGATCTTGCCGGCAACCTTGATAACGTAATACTGCACGAGGAGATCCACGAACATATTGACTATCGTCATGACAATAAGAAGGGGAGCAGACTCGCTGCGCATCATCACATACTCGTATGTGTAGATCATGAACTGGACGAAATTCATGACGAACGAGATGTAATATCCGAACTTGCCTTCGAAGATGTTCATCAGGAAAGCAAGCAGCACCAGCGCTATGCCGATGAAATATCTGAATCCCGTGGCGCCGGAAAAGACCTGAAGCGCGAGCAGCGCAATAAAGAGCACTACGCTCAGGAATACGACTGCCACATAAACCGCGTCATTTTTAAAGAAGAGTCTGCTGTCATTATTTCTCATATGCTAATTATCTACGTTCCGGGTATGAATTGTGTTACCCTCATATTAATTTAATATTAAATTATATATTGCGCCAATGCTAACAATTTGCTTTGATTTGTATGCATGAGTATAATCTGAGTGCAACAAATCCACCGGTTCATCTGTATTCAGGGTGAAAGCGGTGAGAAACGCCAAGGATAATATGGAATTAACTTACGAAGCCAATCTGCCGCTTTTACGAAAGCTCGCCATTCTGCTTGCCGTGCCGGGCAAGGGTGATGACAATCCGTTCACCCTCTCCCGCAGTGAAGCAGATACATCTGACGAAGTGCCTTCCTCAGGGGCACATCGCAAGTCTGACGGGCAGATAGAAAAGGAAGCGGAAGAGATACTTGACCGTCATGGTGATTCCATCCTGCGTCTTGCACTCTCTTACCTTCACAACAAGGAGGACGCGGAGGATATCTTACAGGAGACGATGATCAAATTCGTTACCGTCAGGCCGGATTTCGAGAGTGAGGCACACAGAAAAGCATGGCTCATGCGTGTTGCTTCGAATCTTGCGAAAAACCGTATCGACTACAACAAAGTCCGCGATACGATGGAGCTCAACGAAGAGATCGCAGGCGAAGTTCAGGAAGACCTCAATAACGGTGACGAATACAAGGCCATCTGGGATGCCGTAAGAGCCCTGCCCGTTCACCAGCGTGAAGCAATCCACCTTTTCTATCAGGAAGGTTATCAGACCTCTGAGATCGCCATGCTTACAGGGCGACGCGAGGCAACGGTGCGTTCCGATCTTAAGCGCGCCCGTGACAAACTGAGAGAAATGCTGAAGGAGGTGGATGATTTTGAATAAATACAACGAGATCATGAACAGTGTAACTGTTGATCCTGAGATGAAGAAAAGGATCATGAGTTCCGTGTCCGCCGCCATCAGGGAACAGGGAAGCAGTACGGGATCCGTTAACAGGCCGGAAGTCAGAAAGGCACCGGAGTCTGCAAGAGTCTCCGGTATTCCGAAGGAACAGAGAGAAGAACAGCCCGTAGCTCCGGTCAGAAAGAAAGCAAAGAAGACACCTGTCATAGTTATATCTTCGATCGCGGCTGTCATTCTCATCCTTATGGGTGTTCTGTTTGTAACCCGTTACATTGGCGCTTCCACGAAGAGCGCGTCAGAAGTTCATGTACATAATGAATGGATAAACAAGGCTGCGGCAGAGACAACAGCAGCCGGTATACAGGATAATTATGTGGAGTCACCTGCAGCTGCCGGTGAAATGGAAGATACCGAGGATGAAAAGTATAAGAACGATATAATTTTTAACGCGGACGATACCGACGGTTCCAGAAGGACACTGACCGCAGAGACTGCATATGCGTCAGAAGCCACGACAGTGTCAAGTGTTGATGGAAGCGAAGGCATGGGCGATGCCCGCATCGATGCTATAGCGAAAGCACTTCCTTTCGATCTCAAGGGAACCGGATCAGGCCGGTTCGCGGATAATATCATTGAAGAGGTATTCACCGGCAACGACGGCGAGAAGGTCCTTCTCTATACCGCGCCCGAAGGAACGGATATCTATAAGACGGTTATACGTGAAGACATCGTCATCCTCTCCGAAGGAACGACTCCTGACGGATATGCGATCAGATACTGCCGTTGTGGATTCGTCAATGTCGCTGACCTTGCGGAAGGCGAGACTTCTGCCGATGTGAACGCAGCCGTATTCACCAAGAACGGCAGCACATACCTGATCATATTCTCCGACATCCAGCCTGAAGAGGTTATCGGCAGGGTGGCAGACGCAGTATAACAGGGGATTTAATTTCCGTTTTCGAGTGCTGAGATTATTCTTTCCGCGATAGCGGCCATGCCTTCATCGCCCGGATGCATTGCGACTCCGTCATGTTCAACGGTATATTCATTTCCGTATTTGTCATAGACCGTCGTTCCGGTTCCGCAATAGTATTCATCGTTGCTTGCTATATCATCCAGCGAAACAAATTCGGCATCTGTAAGCGCGCAGGCGGCAAATTCCATATCATAGCGCTCATCGACGGTCCAGAAATCCTCAATTACAAGGATCCTCGCATTGGGCGCCTTTGAACGGATAAACTGCAGCATGGAAACATAATCCTCCTGATATGTCTCCAGATCGTCCACGTTCTCGCCCAGCTGTACCGTAATGAGATCAAGGTCAGGATTCAGGAAAGGCTCAAGGTATTCCGTCAGGGCCCCGTCTCTGTCTTCAGCCTGCGATTCCCATACGGAGAAATTACAGATCTCGCCTGTGACGTTCCCGTACTTATCCTCAAGATACTTGAGAACTATATGATAATAATCGTGATCTGCGTCAGAAGCGGCCATTCCGATATAGTTCCACCAGAAATCCGTGATCCCGTGACGCGTGATGCTGTTTCCGATGGCAAGATAATTGAAGCTCTCTTCAGGCAGGCTCTCTTCGGATTCGGAAACGGAAGTCTCCACGGACGTTGTGACTGAAGCAGAAGATGACATTCCGGATGAAGAAACGGATGTTGAGATCTGCGAAACTGATGTGCTGCTGCCGGACTCATTGCCATATTCGTTAAGTTTATATCCGCAAAAGATACCGATAACAAATGCCGCTATTATGAGTATAGCCACTATGGCTGTCTGACTGTTGTTTTTCATACCGCGCTCCCGTTAATGCCAATATAAAGATTATAAATGCAAAATGCTCATTTTCAAAAACAGTGTGTGCTACAATGGACTTATCATGTTTATCGGGTGTTTATGCCCGGAGAAAGGATATTGATATGTTTTGTCCTAATTGCGGAAAAGGAAACCCGGATGGCGTTGCTTTCTGCAGCGGATGCGGAATGGCATTCGGATCAGCCGGCAGACAAACTGCTCCCCAACCAACAGCTCCACAACCGGCTCCACAGCCCGTTTATCAGACGGCTCCGGTTCCCGAGCCTGCACCTCAACCAATACCTCAGCCCCAGCCTGTTGCAGCTCCCATAGTACCGCCGCCTCAGCCGGCGCAGAGGTCCGCGCCAAATAACGGAGCGGGATCACCGGAACAGGCATCTTCATCTGTTTCTTTCGGCCAGCATTTCAAAAATCTTTTCCATGCAGCCATACATCCTGTTACAGGTCCTGCAGAGATCGCCCCTCAGTATGACAGGGTCGGGAATGCCATTTTCCTTGCGGGCATCGTTGTAGTTGTCTGCTGGATGGTCGGTTTTATCTCATCAATGTCAATCGACCTTATCCATTACGCACAGTACGGCAAGTATTATTTCAACAGTCTTGGCGCAGAGATCGTTAAGGATTTCTTCTTCCCGATGATCTACTATGCGGTCCGCGTATTCGGATGTGCCGGAGTCTTCATGCTTGCAGGCCTGATCCTCAAGCAGAAGTGGTCTTTCGCCAGACTCCTTGCCATCTCGGCTATGGCTACGGCTCCTGCTTTTATCGTTTCTGATTTCCTCGGATCATATATGGGTCTTATCCCTTACATCAGGTTCGGATCTGTCTTTACGATCGCAGCTTACGCATATTATCTCCTGATGCTGTTTGAGGGCATGAGTGCGGAGACAAAGCTTACCGGAAACAAGAAAGGATTTGTGCTTGTGATCTGTGTGGCAATCACGGGATTTATAGCAAACTATTTCTAAACAGATTTCTGATAAAAGATAATTACGGGGTGTCTCATTATTTGAATGAGACACCTCTTTTTCGTACAACCCGAAAATGATACAGCCCAATACATCGCAGACGGAAAAAATATTTGATATAATTACATCCGGGCGCGCTCAAGGCGCACGTTTGAATGAGGGTAGGGATAGAGAATGCCAGATGTAAAAGCTACACCGGTATCCTTAAAGTGCAAAGTATGCGGAGGAGATATCAGGAACGATTATCTCGCCGGTACATGCGCATGCATGAACTGCGGGAACAGATGGTCATTAGCGGACATCATTCCCGATTATGCAAAGTATTCCAAGATAATTGCAAACATCAACAATGCGAACAGCATTGTCGAGACAGGGACAAAGGCGACTTCGGCTAATGAGGCGAAGCTCCTGTTCAAGACCGCCATTATGGAATGCAACAGATTTAACGATCATGTCTCTGCGGATCTGATCAATGTCTGCGAGGAAGGTGTCAAGCAGACCGAACTGCTTGGCTGTTACATCAAGGGTAAGACATATTATGAGAAAAGATCCTACAGCAGCGCTGTGCGCGAGCTGGCAAAGGTCCCCGGTTACAGGGATGCTGATGTGATCGTGGAGATATTGTTCTTAAGAGAGCAGTTCGGATGCCCCTGGGCAGTATGCATCATACTGTTCCTTTTAGGTTCGGCGGGACTGGGATATGTCCTTTACAGGGGCGGAGTGATATCGGTCATCATCAAGATCATATCGTTTCTTGCGGCAACACCGCTTATCATTTATTCGATCCTGGCATATGGTTTCCATATGAAGAGTTCCCTTGCGGTCGTGATCGCGATAGTAGGTCCGATAGTAATGTTTATCCTTTTCGCGTCATTTACGGAACAGATAACTAAGAAGAATAAATAGAAAGGAAAGATTAGGAAATGGTTGAAGCTATTAGTGTAATCAAGTACGAAGGCAGTAATGACGTACTGGCTCACAAGCACGAGAAAGAAGATTTTACCATCGGCTCGCAGCTGATCGTCCATGAGACACAGGAAGCGCTTTTCTTCCGTGACGGTAAGGTTTTCGATCAGTTCAAGGCAGGCAGGCACACGCTCGTTACGAATAACATTCCGAAGGTCCGTGACTACATGAAGCTCGGAACCGGCGGCGTAAATGTTTTCCACTGCGAAGTCTACTTCATCAACATGATCACCCAGATGGGTATCAGATGGGGTACTGACAGCAAGGTAAGGCTTTTCGACCCCGCATCAGGACTTCACGTTGAGATCGGGGCATCCGGCAACTTCAATATGAGAGTTACCGATGCAAGCAAGTTGGTCTTAAAGCTCGTCGGAACGACCGAAGGTCTTGTCCAGAGCGATGTCACAGGCGAGGGAAAATCCTACGGCACAGGCATGTTCAGGGCTTTGATCATTAACAAGGTCAAGGCAAATCTCGCGCGCATAATCAAGGAACAGAATCTCAACATTCTTGAGATCGATGCATATCTTGATGTATTGTCCGCGAACCTGATGACAGACATCAATACAACCCTTGAAGAATACGGTCTTACGATGCCCGAGTTCTATGTAACTTCCATCGTAACTCCTGATGACGATCCGAATTTCATGCGTCTCAAGCAGCAGTTTGCCGATAAAACTCTGAAGGTCCGTGAAGAGGAAGTCAGAAAGGCTGAGGCTGAAGCCGCACAGCAGAGAAAGATCGTCGAGGCCCAGACCGAAGCACAGCTCAAGGCCGTAAACGCACAGGGAGACGCTGAAGCTATACGTATCAAGGCCCAGGCAGAAGCTGAAGCATATAAGATGAAGGCTGAGGCAGAGGCTGCCGAGATGCAGATGAAGGGTTACACATACCGCGACGAGACAGCACGTCAGGTCGGTCTCGAAGCAATGCAGAACGGTATCACCGGAGGAGGCAGCGGTGGCGGTGCTGCCGGCGGAATCGGTGATGTTGCAAGCCTCGGCGTTACATTGGGCGCTATGGGCGGCGTTATAAACATGACAAGAGACGCTATGGCTCCGATCATGGGCGAGTCACAGAAGGTCGGTGAAGGCTTCGGCAATGTTGTTGCCGGCGGAACACAGACCGGCGCGCCTGCAGCTCCTGCTGCACCCGCTGCACCTGCTGCTCCCGCACCCGCTGAGGACGTATGGAATTGTCCGTCATGCGGCAAGACCTTAAATTCCAGATTCTGCCCTGACTGCGGCATAGCAAGACCTGTTCAGTAAAACGCAAATTTAGATTTAAAATATAGCGGCTGTCTCAAAAAAAACTGAGGCAGCCTTTCTTTTTAGCCAAGACAGGCGTCTTACACGCGTGTTTCCGCGCTTCCCGGTACGATTTATATTGAAAACCGCACGGGAAAATTCTAAAATTTTTTTGGAATAAGAACAGGAATTCCGGTAAGAACGGAATTTCAGGAAAAGGTAATTCGCAGGGCAGTTAAGGGCTGGTCCCTGTGATGATCAAGGGGGTAGATAATATGTCAAACACATACAACAATGATCAGAACAAGACAAAATTCCATTGGCGTGGACCGGAGCGTTATTACGCTGTTGCAGGCCGCCAGCTGGATGAGAAGACCAATGACGGAACAGACGGTTATATCAAGGAACAATCCAAGCCTTTAAAGATAACCCTGATAACGTTAGCAGCATTAACAATTCTGGCGCTGGTGATAATCGTTCCAATCTGGCGCGGTACATTCGTAAATGCTCCTTTTAAGCTTTCAGGCAATTACACACCGGCCGTTTATGATAATGCCGGCCTGATAAGCAACATGGAACCGCTTACAGAAACTCTTAATGAGTTTTATGATCTTACCGGTATATGCCCTGTAATCTACACTGTTTATGATGAAGACTGGGAAAACGATTATTATGATGTAAAAACGTTTACCAACCAGACTTATCTGGACAACTTCAAAGACGGAAAGCATTTTGTAGTTGTCTTCTCTGTTAAAAAGGATGAAGCTGAACAGTTCAGACAGGGAAATTTAGATAATCTTGAATACACATGGGCTTCCATCAAGGGTAAATCCACTAATGGTTTCTTTACTTCGCACATGATCTACCAGTTCGTAAACACGGTAGAGACTGACAGAGTCAAGGGGCAGAGCTGTGGTGTAGCTATAAATGACGCATTCCAGGTTGCGGTTGAAGATGCTCAAGGCAGGATTATTACGTCACTCGGAGGAAAGATCAAGTACTGTATTGTTGATTTCCTGCCGTTAGTTATCGTACTGGTAGTTTTTGCGGTAATCTTTATTATCGTAATCAGGAAATACAGAAAAGAGAAGAACGCCTGGAAAGAGGACAAGGCACGCACTGATGCAAGACTGGCCTGAAAAGTCCGTTATCCGTTGTGCTTCCTCATATATACAAAAACCAGTTCATCGGTATTTTTCTTCTGACTGCAGATCTCATAGGATGAGATAACTCATCCGCTTTTTATGAGATGATATTTCTGTGCAGGTTTATATGAGATTCTCGATTATGGCTGCCCAGTCGGAATATGTATTTGAACCGATGATGCTGCCTGTACCGTCAGACATTGCCAGTACTTTGCCCTGTCTGTCGACAAAGACCGTCGTGGGAACATAGCCGCTCTGGAACCGGTCGAATTCAGAAGTATAGTGAAGGATAGGATAGGAAACGTTGTTGTCCCTCAATATCCCGTCGACTTCGCTTTCCATGGTCTGCTCTGAATATACGCCTATTATCTGGAACCCTTTGTCCCTGTAGTCCTCGTAAAGACGCTCCAGATCACCGATCTCGCTGACACAGGGACCGCACCAGGGTTCCCAGAAATTGATCATGGTCAGCTCATACTGGCTGAATGTGGTCTCGTTCCAGATGTTTCCGTCCCTGTCAGTAGTGGAGAAAGTGAAATCCGGTTGAAAGTCCGTTCCGGGATCAAGGCTCAAAGAGGATGATTCCGCGGCGGTTGCCGGATCGTCCGCGTCTTTTTTCAATTCTGTCCGGCTCTCACGTTCATGACGGTTCTTCCTCGTATCCTTGGAAGAACTGCAGGATGCGGCTGCCAGCATCAAGGCTGCGCAGAGTAATGCTGATAAGATCTTTTTCATGACTGTCTCCCCATATGTGTGTTAATGCCAATTATATCACCCCGGGAAATATGTGTTCCCGGGGCACGGTATAACTGGTGCAACATTTTGTTGACCGTGTCTGTATGTATGGTATAAACCAAATAAAGAATATTCCGGAGGGAATCTGAAATGAAGATCTGTTCAAATAAAGATATAAAGATAATGGCCGCAGTTATGGCCTCCTCGATACTTCTCGGGGGCTGCACCGCAACTTCAAAGCCCGCAGCGACTCAGGCTCTGAAGAACGATCCGGAGATCAAGGCCGATATCAATTTCAACGAGGTCAAGAATGCCGGGTATGACCGGGAGGTAATGGATGAGCAGTACAGGAGATACTGTTTTGATCTTCTGAGCCAGACGGTAAAGGATTACGGCGGTGAGGGAAATGTAATGATCTCACCCGCTTCAATAATGCTGGCGCTCGATATGGTTGCTGCAGGCGCGAAGGATGAATCGTTAAGACAGCTTACTGATCTTTTCGCAGTCGGGGAGGGACCTCTTAACCAGCAGGCTTATGCAGCTTCTATAATGGATAAGATCAATGGTGCCCAGAAGGTCGATTTCTCATGCGCGAACGCTGTCTGGAGCAACAGAAAACTCCTGGGTGACGCTGTCAATCTCGAATACATCGATTATATAAAGGAAACCTTTGACGCCGAATACAGGATAAGGGATTTTGACAGCAAGACTCCCGATGAGATCAACTCCTGGGTCTATGAGCATACAGACCATATGATCGAAAAGGTCATCAGCAGCCTGGATCCCATGACTGTTATGGTACTTGTGAATGCAATATCTTTTGACGGCAAATGGGAAGAGCCTTATGAAGATAACCAGGTACATGAAGCCGAGTTTACGAAGTGGGACGGCACCACGCAGAAAGGGGATTTCCTCTACGGTGCCGAGACTGCTTATTTCGAGAGCGAAAAGGCCACAGGCTTCATGAAGGCTTATGAAGGCGGACAGTATTCCTTCCTGGCCATCCTTCCTTCTGATGAATCCGTCAGTGCCAATGAGTTTGCAAAGAATTTCACTTCTGCCGACTATGAGAAGTTTATAGGCAGCCTTACCTATGAGTATGACGTTTATACGGGCATGCCGGTATTCAAGTCTGATTTTGATATCACGCTGAATGACACTCTCAAAAATCTCGGCGCCAAGAATGCATTTGATCCCGAGACGGCAGACCTTTCCGGCATTGCAGGCAAGCCCGGCGATCTTTATATCGCAAAGGTCATACACAAGACTCATATTGAAGTCGACGCAAACGGTACGAAGGCAGCAGCTGTTACGGTGGTAAGAGTTGACGGCGCGGGCGCCATTGCTAACCCGAAGGAATACCGCACCGTAATGTGCGACAGACCGTTCGTTTATGCGATCATCGACAATGAGACAATGGCTCCTATATTTATCGGAACCGTTAATGAGATCTGATCCTGAACATAACGGAGAAACGGAAATGAAGATCTGTTCGGCTAAAGACATTAAACTGGTCTCGGGTGTTCTTGCCGCGGCAATGCTCCTCGGAGGCTGCGCCGGAAAGAATGATTCCGGAAAACTTTTGAAGGATGATCCTGCGCTCAAGGCGGGGATCGACTTCGATAAGGTAAAAGATACTGAATATGACGGAAAGGCAATGGATGAGCAGTACAGGAGATATTGCTTTGATCTGTTGAGTCAGACTGTCAGGGATTACGGCGGAGACGGGAATGTGATGATCTCTCCGGCATCCGTAATGATGGCTCTCGATATGGTTGCGGCAGGCGCAAAGGAAGATACTTTGCAGCAGCTTACGGATCTTTTCGCTGCGGGGCAGGGACCTCTTACACAACAGGCTTATGCGGCCTCGATGATGGATAAGATCAACGGCGCAAAGCAGGTGAAGTTCTCCTGCGCGAATTCAGTCTGGAACAACGGGCTTCTCCTTGGCAGCGAAATAAACACGGATTATGTCGGCTACATTCAGGAGACCTTTCTTGCCGAATATACTGTTACGGATTTTAATCCCGATACAGTCGGTGAGATCAATGACTGGATATATGAGCATACCGACCACATGATAAGGGAGGTCATAGATGAACTGGATCCGTCAACGGTCATGGTCCTGGTAAACGCAATCTCTTTTGACGGGGAGTGGGAGGATCCTTATGAGGAGGATAAGGTCCTGGACGGTGAGTTCAGGAATGCTGACGGAAATATTCAGACGGTGACGTTTTTAAAAGATACGGTTTCTGATTATTTTGAGACAAATAAAGCCACGGGATTCATGAAGGAATACAAGGGCGGAGAATATGCCTTCCTTGCGATCCTGCCGAAGGACGGAAAGATCAGTGCCAATGAGTTTATTAAGGATTTCTCGGCAAAAGACTATGAGAAATTCATAAACAGCAGAACTGATGAATATAAGGTTTATTCAAGCATGCCTGAATTCGAATCGGAATTTGAGATGCTGATGAATGAGACACTCATGAACCTCGGCGCTTCTGATATGTTTGATCCCGGCAAAGCAGATCTGTCCGGCATCTCGGGAAAACCGGGTGATATCTATGTGTCCAGGGTAATCCACAAGACTTATATCGAAGTGGATGCCAAGGGTACGCGCGCTTCGGCAGCCACCGTGGTGGAGATGAGGAAGTTTGAAGCTGCGGTGGATATGTCCGAATTCCGCACCGTTGAATGCAACAGACCCTTCGTATATGCCATTGTTGATACGGAGACGATGTCGCCGGTCTTTATCGGAACAGTAAATGCCGTTTAAGGCAAAAGTCATAGCACACAGGTGGCGGCATCTGCAAAAAAATGTAGTAAAAGTCAATCAAAAATCAGCCTGCCACGGGTTATAATATGCGGAGTGTCAAGGGGTCTCTCTCCCGTTGTCCCTGACTCTCCGCTATTATTTTCGAGGTGTATTTTGGAAACTGCTGAGAACAAAAGTCTTTTGAAAAAGATCCTGTACGTCGTAGTGACGCTTCTCCCGATGGCCATATACATGGTCATCTATATGCCGACATTTTTCTGGGTCGAGAGTCTTGACCACGGCGGCAATTTCCATATCATCCACACAGCCATAGATGACATGATCCCGGTTGTCGAGATCTTCATCATCCCTTATGCGCTCTGGCTTCCTTACCTCGTCATCGGCATGATCGCCATCGCCATAAGGAGCAGGACTCTTTCGCGCAAGACATCTTATATGCTCATGGCGGGCATGACATTATTTGTAATAATCTCTCTGGTATATCCCAATATGCTCGAGCTCCGCGCTGCTATCCCTGACCGTGAGAATATCTTTATGGACATGATCAATTATCTGCATTCGATCGATACGCCGACCGATGTTCTGCCGAGCCTTCACGTGTACGATGCTGTCGTGGTGGCAGCGGGTCTGCACCTGACCTTTAAGGATAAGAAGATAATGCTGGTCTTAAGCGATATTCTGACAGTGCTCATCGTTCTTTCGACCATGTTCATCAAACAGCATTCGATAATCGATGTTATCGGCGCTATCGTGATGTTCATCCCCGTATTCATAATCATCTGCTTTGTTATCAGACCGGTGAATAAGGAACAGAAATAATCATTTCCTGTTTTTAGCAGTGTCTGCTGCTTTTCCGTCTTTGCGGAATGAATCAAGCTGTCCTTTTCTGAAGACCAGTATCAGCGATACGATAAACGCGCCGAGCGCTTCCAGAAGCAGGTCTGACATGGTGTCGATAAGACCGATATCGATATAACCGCCGACTCCCAAAGGCTTGCCGTTGATCATTACCTCGTTTATGTTCCCGACCGTGCCCCTGATACCGGGTTCAGTGCCCAGATTAAAGGACGACAGCGAATGGACTATCCTGTCGCTCTGCATATCGAGAGCGAAAAGCACATCCATCAGATATTCCGCGAATTCCCACAATACCGAAAGCGTTACTGAAAAGCAGAACCCGAAGATCGCTATCAGAAAGTAACTTACTTCTGAAGATTTTCCGCGGCACAGGGCTCTTGAGAACTCGATTCCGAGCAGCGCAAAGATCACACCGCCCGCAAAGTGCAGAAGATCATCCCACCAGGGAAGAAGATAGTAGAGATAATAGACGTGACCTGCCATGTGGCCAGCGGAATAAAGAGTGCAGATAAGATATAGCGGAATGTTCATATCCCTTTTGAAAAGAAGCTCAACTATCCTCGGAAGCGCAACAAGACCTATTGTGGCTGCAGCCAGGACAGCTCTTGACCAGTCTCCGGTAACTGCAAACCAGATCACCGATATAACGGTAAAAGCTTCTCCTATGATCAGAATAGCGTTTCTGATATGACCGCTCCTGTTGTTCATACACCCTCTGTTTGAAATGCAACTCATAATCCACAAACAATAAGAGCATTATACCATTATAAAAACAAAGGCTGCCTCATATCTGAGACAGCCTTTCCTAGCTGATACAAACTGTATTGACGGATCAGTCGTTCTCGAACTCGACAACGAGCTGGGATACGGTCTGCTTTGCATCGCCGTAGATCATGACTGTGTTATCCATCGTGAAGAGCGGGTTCTCGATGCCGGAGAAGCCTGTACCCTGACCACGCTTGAGGACGAATACCGTGCGTGCCTCGAAGGCATTTACGATAGGCATGCCGTAGATAGGTGATGACTCGTCGTTGATGGCAGCGGGGTTGACAACGTCGTTTGCGCCGATGACGATGGCGATGTCCGTGTTGGGCATCTGGGGGTTCATCTCGTCAGCTGTCTTGAGCTGTTCATAAGGAACGTTTGCCTCAGCGAGGAGAACGTTCATGTGACCGGGCATACGGCCGGCAACAGGGTGGATTGCGAAGTTGACTTCACATCCGTTCTCTTCGAGCACATCGCAGAGCTCCTTAACGGCATGCTGGGCCTGTGCTACAGCCATACCGTAACCGGGAACGAATACAACGCTCTTTGCAGCCTCAAGGATAAGGAATGCATCCTCGACGGACATGGACTTGGGTTCCTTGTGCTCACCCTCAACAGCAGAAGACTTCTTCTTAGTAGTCTTGAAAAGGAGAGATACGAAAGTCTTGTTCATGGCCTTGCACATGATGAGTGTAAGGATGACGCCGGAAGCGCCTACGAGGCATCCGGATACGATGAGTACCGTGTTGCCGATAGGGAAGCCTGCAAATGCGGCAGCAAGACCGGAGAGCGCATTGAGGAATGAAATGATTACCGGCATGTCGCCGCCGCCGATCGTGATGACCAGCGTAACGCCCAGTACCAGAGATGCGAGAGTTGTGATGATAACACCTGCAACACCGAGACCGCCGTCAGGTGAGATGCAGATGAAGATAATGCCCATTGCAGCTACGGCAAGGATACCGGCATTGATGAAATTCTTGCCGGGGATCAAGATGTTCTTCTTGAACATAGCAAGTCCTGCAAGCTTGCCCCAAGCGATAAGTGAGCCTGTGAAAGCTACGGCACCGATGAGGATCGTAAGACCTAATGTGAGAGCCGTGAATGCATCCTCTGTAACGCCTGCGGTGTACTGTGAGATGGCAACGAGCATGGAGGAAAGACCGCCGAAGCCGTTAAAGAGAGCAACGAGCTGGGGCATTCCGGTCATCTCAACCTTCTTGGACCATATGAAGCCTACTACGCTTCCGCCGCCAATCGCGAGGATGATGAGAATATAACTTACAAGACCGCCGTCGATAACGTCCTGAGAGATAAGGACGGAGACAACGGCGATGAGCATACCGATTGAGGAATAAAGGTTACCCTTACGCGCGGTATCAGCTTTTCCGAGCTTCTTGATGCCCATGATGAAAAGGACACAGGACACCATGTAAAGTACTATGCAAATATAATCACTCATTTCTTAGGTGTCTCCTTTTTCTTGAACATTGAGAGCATTCTGTCGGTTACGAAATAACCGCCGATAACGTTTACCGTTGCGAAGAAGATCGCGATAGCGCCGAGGATGATGCCGAAAACGTGATTGCCGGATGCATTGATAGCCGTAGCCGCGATGGCTCCGACGATCGTGATGCCGGAGATAGCATTCGTACCGCTCATGAGAGGGGTGTGAAGCTGTGAAGGAACCTTCGAAATGAGCTCAACGCCCAAATAAGCGGCGATGATGAAAACGAAGATCAAGAGCATAATTACATCTGTTGAAATTTCCATATATCAGGCCTCCTTAAATCTCTCATGGATGATGGCACCGCCCTGTGTGAGGAGGCATCCCTTCATGATCTCATCAGACAGGTTGACTTCGAATTCCTTGGATTCCTTGTTGTAGAAATGTGTAAGGAATGCTGAGATGTTGCCTGAGAGCATCTTTGAAGCATCCCAGGGAACCTGGCGCTGGAGTTCGTCACCGGAACGATAACCGCGCCGGGCTGCATACGGTCAATAACGTCCTTCTTGATGAGGACAGGAGCCTTGCGGCCGAATACCTTTGCGGTCGTGATAACGATATTAGCCTTTTCGCAGACCTTGGCCTGGGCTTCCTGCTGCTTGGCGATCTGCTCGGGAGTGAGTTCTTTGGCGTAGCCCTGGGCTGTCTGGCCCATCTCGCCCAGATCGATCTTTACGAAGTTTGCGCCGAGGGATTTGACCTGCTCTTCAACGACCGGTCTCCTGCAACGCCTACGCCGATAACGAATACTCTGGCAGGATTTATGGTTCCTGCAGGAGTAACCATCATCGGAAGGATCTTGGGCATGCGGGCTGCGGCATTAAGTACTGCAACATATCCCGCAAGAGATGTCTGTGAAGACTGAACGTCCATCTTCTGTGCAAGAGTCGTTCTGGGGATCATCTCGAGGGAGACTGCCTGAATGTTGTTTTCGGCAAACCCGTTAAGAAGATCCTTCTCATTGAAGGGATCAAGGAAGCTGATGTGAACCGTATCGGGGTTCATTCCGTCGGCTGATTCAGGCTTAAGGATCCTGACTACGATCTCGGCATCCGAAAGAGCGTCTTTCTCTTTCTTTACAATCTTTGCACCGGCCTGTTCGTAATCCGCATCTTCAAAGCCGCTCTTCTTACCTGCACCGCTTACTACCGTGAATTCAAAGCCCATACCTGTGAGCTTCTTGATGTCATCGGGGATAAGGGCAACGCGTGTCTCGGCAGGCAGGTTTTCTTTGCATACCAGAACTTTCTTCATTTGCACACCTCTTCTGACTTGGATTGTGTTGAGATAAAAATCTACACTTTAAGCTATTAAAGTATAAAACAAAGCCCCGCCGATTTAAAGTGCGGGGCTTTAATATTTTTAATTATCTAAATTATGGCTTACCACCTGTCGAAATACTCATCCCAGAGATCTTCGACACCGTCTTCAATATCCTCGACCAGATGCTTGAATTCACGGCTGTCCATACGGGTGACCTCTGTGAACCTTCCTCCGACGTTCGGTACCGGATCGTGTCTGTCTATAGTTACCGTGAGCTCAAGTGATTTGACATACGGTACGTTCTCGCCTTCCTCTTTGATGTTCGTCAGGACGAAGATATACTTGTCGCCTTTCTTGAGGAGATTGCCCTTGATCGCGTATTCATCTTCCCACTCGTCTTCGTATTCGAGCTTGAAATCACCGCTCTTTTTGTCCCATTCGATCTGGATGGTCTGCTTCTCGGAATCCAATTCCTTGTTTTTGCTGTTATCCCATCCGGAATAAGTTATTGCGGAGACCTCTTCGATCTCGATCTCGGCATCATAGAGACGTGAACTGTCCTCGTTTACGGTATAGGTGACAGAGTAGGATTCCTTGGTGCTCTTATCCTTTGCTGTAAGGCTCATTTCTTTGGAGGTGGCGACATTCTTGCCGAGGACGAGCGATATTTCGATATCATCGTCATCTGTCTCAATTTCCATATCTATCTGCGCGATCCTTCTGCCGGAGCTTGTGATATAGAAATCAACAGTCAGCTCAATGTCCTCATCCTTAAGTTCATCAAGGTTGTCTTCTATGTCGTCGAGAGCATCGTAGAATTCATCAACAAAGTCATCGGCATCTTCATAGAATGAACTGTTGGATGCGAGACGGAAGAGCATCTTCTCAAGTTCCTTGTCGTTGTTTGCGTAATCGATAACATCCTGTACTGCAAGCGCAAGAGCCTCCTGATCGACTGAGAGCGAGATCAGGGTGCAGCGGATCTTCTCGCCTCCGATAGTAAGAGTCTTGGATGATCTCCCTACTTCGGAATATTTAACGAGCTTCTCTATGAGGAGCTGTCTGTATTTTGTGTTCATGTTGGTAAGATCACGCTCAAGGTTGGCGTTGTTCCTGGCTGTATCCTTGAGATTCATGAAATATTCGAACTGTTCATCCGTGAGAGAGTAATCTGTCTCTTCGTCAGGATCAAAGATCGAACCGGGAAGATTTTTTGCGAGATTCTTGATATTTACGCCGTATGCCCCGTCAACCAGCTCGGGACACTTGAAAGCTAATTTATCCTGGGTTCCGATGACCCTTGTCTGGAGGACTGCCTCATCGTCTTCTGCAACAGTCATCTCGAAAGCACCCTTAAGATCCTTTAAGTCCGTGTAGAGCTTGGCCTGGACAGTAACATCGTCGCTTGCGAGCCTGTCGAGATTGGCGGATACGGCTATTGAACCGCCGTTTGCCACATCGTCAGCAACATCGAACAGCTCGATCCTTTTCGCGTCCGAAATAGTGTTGACGAAGCCTCTTACTATCAAAGCGCTCGGTCTGTTTGCAAGAGCGACAGAAACAATTACCAATGCGGCAAGAGCGGTTGCTCCAATTGAGCCGCCGATGACAAGAGTTCTCTTCTTCTTGTCCATATGGATTCCTCCTCTTATTCAATTGCAGAAACTGTAAAAAAATTATAACATATTTGCTCGTTGACGAAACTGCGAGTGTTTTTGAAGCTTACTGTTATGACAGATGTCAAGAGGCTGTAACTTGAAAACGCCTGTTGCCGATATTATTATTTTATTATAGGATAAAGGGCATTCTCCGGCAGGGGAAGCTTTATTTAAAGCTTAGGGGAGGCCTGTAGGAAGCGGGTTGTTATGACCGGAAATAAAAAAGAGACAGATATCAGGACAAGGTACGAATTCCTTATTGCGGGAATCGTTGTCTTAGTTTTGTGCATAGTTGCATTTGCGACGTTCAGGATAACCAGTTATCTGAGCGGGGCACGTGATGCGGCTGTTACAGAGACCGATATTGCAACAAACGACGGAACCGTGCTCATCGAAGTCGAGATAAGAGAGACCACGGCTACCGAAGAGACTTCTGAACAGACCGGGGAGAGCAGTCCGGACGGCGACGCTGCCCTGACTGTCTTAAGCGAACATGATGATATCCATATATTCACCGTTACCAAGACTGGTGAGAATTACTACAAATCTAAAGCCGGCAGGCTTGATCTTTATGCCGAACCCAAGGAGACGAATCTGGAAAGACCTTCGCTTATAGAGGAGGCGGCTTTTGAAGTTCTGGGCTTCAGCAGGGACGGTTGGGCCGCTGTCGAGTATGGCGGACAGAGATACTATGTAAAGAGTGCCGATATCGTTCAGACGGAAGCTCCTGAGAATGCCATTGAAAAGCATAAGGATCCCCAGGATTCACAGGGCATAAGATTTTTCATTCCGAACTCGGGTGATATCGAGTACGTGGCTACCATGAACACAAAGGCATTCAGCCTTCCTGATGTCATGAGCAGCGGCAATTCGATCGATCTTCAAAGGGGAGAGAGAGTAATAGTCGTAGCTACAGGCGGCAACTGGTTCAAGATCATCTATATGAATGCCGAATATTATATGCTCGGTTATCTGCAGTCCAGGCTTGATTACATTAAGGACAACCCTGAAGCAGAGGTTGATGATCACACAGGATACCCCGAGGCAGGAACCCCGGAGGCAGTATTGAGCGCGACGGCTGCCGGAGCCGGCGATTCGGCAAATTCAGCCGGGATCACTACCGGAGGGGAGACCGAATCCACGGATCAGACCACTCCTACGGACCCGGTACATTTCAACGATCCTTATGAAGAAGCCAATCAGACAGCGCCTGAGGGTTATGCAAGAGAACTTCTTGCGCTGACTAATGCGGAACGCAGAAGAGTCGGCGTGCCTCCGCTGGTATGGGATGAGAATCTGGCTTATTGCGCCGCTATAAGAGCCGCGGAGCTTCCGCAACTTACTCTGGAGCAGAACAGGAATCACTTAAGACCTGACGGTTCCGAATGGTATACGGTCAACGAAGCGATTATGTATGCCGAGAATATCGCATACGGACAGAAATCGGTTGAGGAAGTTTTCGAAGACTGGCTCCATTCAACATCAGGTCATTACGAGCACATGATCGATCCTGACTACAGGACGTTTGCAGTCGCTCTTTACCAGACGGATATCGGATACGGGTATTACTGGATAGAGGAATTCGGATACTGACCCGGTCCTAAGGACCTTCCGGACAGAAGATCCCTCCAGTGCTTTCCTTCGAGTTCATAGATCATTGAGACTGCGGCGCACATCTCGTCGTCGGTGCCTTCGGAATCCACAAACGCCAGAAGTCCGGCTATCTGTATCATGTCAGATTCTATCGATCTTAAGAAATCACCGGGTGATGTAATTACCCCGCCGTACTGGCTGTATGAGAAATCAACGGCAGCGAGGGGATAGATGAAGCTTGAGCACTGCTCATCCAATACTTGCGGCAGCACCTCTATGAGGGCTTCTGCCACATCCGCGGGAAGAGAGGCAATGATATCCCATGTAAGCTCCACCTTGATATCGGAGGTCCTTTTAATGTAATCGAGAAGATCTCCGTGCATGGCGAAAAGCTTTATGAAATCCTGTTCCACGGGATCGAAAACCCCGTCCGCGCAGGCAACGCTCAGAAGGACTCCCTGAAGGATCATGTCAAACTGGGCAAGGGTGAGCTCGGCTTCATAAGTGCTCCCGGTCACATTCTGGTAAACACCGTCCATTGCCCTTATGGTTGTCTCGGCATGCGAATAGGCCATTGCCGCCTTATCCAGTATTTCCTGTCTGTCGTATTCCATAGGATTTCCTCTTTTTGTTTTGCAGATATTTTATCACAACACATTACACACTGTCCGACTTGTGAGGAATGTTCTTCAGATAAGGAAAAGCATGGCTCCAATGTGATATAATTCTTTTTTGGAAATAATAAAAAAGGGGAGTCAGAATCAATATGGCACTTTTCGGAAAGAAAAAGAAGATCGAGGAACAGAACGGCGAGACCGCTGAAAATAAAGAGAGTAACAGTGTTACAGAGGAGATGAAGATCATCCTCGAGGCACGCGAGGAGGAACAGCAGGAGAGACAGGCAAAAGCCGAGGAAAGACAGCAGGCCCAGGAAGAAGCCAGTAAAAAAGAGATCTTCATGGAAGAGCAGGCCAGACAGGCTGCCGGGAAGATCCTTGAAGGTGATACCATTCCGACAGGCATGAACTTTTTCGTTGTCTGCGATGAGATCCCGCTCAGCGCCGCTCCCGAGAAGGAAGGCAATATCATTGTCCGCGGCAATATAAGAGGAACGGTCAAAGCCGGCAGTGATGTATATCTTTATCAGGGAAGAGGCAACAAGTACAAGGTCACGATCGAGAAGATCAGAAATGACAGCAGGGAATTTGTCGATGAGCTATCTTACGGGAGAGCCGAACTTGAGATAACCCATGGCGATCTGCCGGTTCCCGAGAATCCCGATGAGGATGCTTCCAGACCCGTTCAGAGATTTGCGGTAATTACCGATGCCATCGGTATCGAAGATATGGAAGATGCGGGATGCAGGGGCATGGCCATCGCCGGCAACCCCAGGACGACAGCGATGCTCTGCGAGTACGGCAAGTACGGTAAAGAGCCTCTGTTCTTCGCTACTGTCATGGACTGCCTTATGACGAGCGAGTTCGTTACTCTTGCCAAGATCTCGGCTGCGGGAAGCGGCAAGAGCACCGTGTCATTTATGGGAATAAGCACCAAGAACAACCCCGGCGTTCCTTTCATGCCCGTTTTCACGGATCAGAGACTTGCCGTAAAAGCCGCAAAGGGCGGATTTGCCAAGCAGAACGGACCTTTCCGTAATCTGATGCTCGGCTTTGCCCAGGTTGCCGCGATCGCGCGCGATCCCCATCATCAGGGTTTCCTCGTTAATCCGGGCGGCCCCGTGTCAATTACGATCCCCAGGGATCTTATCGATAAGATGGTTGAGTCTGAGACCTTCATAGAAAGATTCGGTGCCGGTGCAGCTGATAACGTATCGATCTCTTTAGGCGGTACGGGCAACAACGATCTTGACCGTCTTCTTGCCAAGCAGGGCACTCCGGCCGTGCAGAAGATGCTTATCAGCAATCCCGCCGAGACTCCGGAGTTCGCGGCTGTCGGAAATGCCGTTAAGAAGTACTGCGGCTCCCGTCCCGATATCTCAAGAGTGCTGATCCTCATAACAACTCCTGCCGAAAACCGCCAGGATAAGTCCTATCTCTGCATCATGGACTGTTCAGAGGATTCATTTAAAGAGGAGTGTCAGGGGCTGGCAGAAGCCATAAAGCCTTACCTCAGGGGCATTAAGAAGATCCAGTTCCAGCTGTTCTCCAGGATGAAATCAGTTAAATTCCCCGATAAGGTCACCTGGCTCTATTCCAAGCTCCCTCAATGAAACCCGCTGAATATATGGGATTTTTCCAATAATTCACACAGATAATAAAGAATGTTCACAGGGCGCATGCTACAATCTCGGAAGTTATGCTTCAAATAAGGGATATACATAAGCAATATAAAACCGGAAGCCTCGTCCAGAAGGCTCTGGACGGCGTGTCTCTGAATCTCAGGGATAATGAGTTTGTCGCGATCCTGGGTCCGTCGGGTTCAGGCAAGACAACGCTGCTCAATATTATCGGAGGTCTCGACCGCTATGATTCCGGAGACCTTATCATTAACGGCATATCCACCAAGCGCTATAAGGACCGGGACTGGGATTCATACAGAAACCATACGATAGGATTCGTTTTCCAGAGCTATAACCTGATCCCCCACCAGACAGTCTTATCCAATGTCGAGCTGGCACTTACGATCTCAGGCATTTCCAAAAGAGAACGCAGGCAGAAGGCTCTCGATGCTCTCGAAAAGGTCGGACTCCGCGAACAGGCGCATAAGAAGCCGAATCAGATGTCCGGCGGCCAGATGCAGAGAGTCGCGATCGCGAGAGCTCTTGTAAACGATCCGGATATCCTTCTCGCTGACGAGCCTACGGGCGCGCTTGATACCGAGACCAGCATCCAGGTTATGGACCTGCTCAAAGAGGTCGCAAAGGACCGTCTTGTTGTCATGGTCACGCACAACCCCGAGCTTGCGGAAGAATACGCGACGAGGATCGTTAAGCTTAAGGACGGCAGGATAATCAATGACAGCGATCCGCTTGAACCGGAAAAGGATCAGGCCGGCATAAGTCCTGTCCATAAGAATCTCGGAAAGGCCTCCATGAGCTTCTTTACGGCTCTTGCCCTGAGCTTCAATAATCTCTGGACCAAGAAGGCAAGGACCATACTTGTCGCTTTCGCCGGGTCGATCGGAATAATCGGAATCGCTTTGATATTGTCGATGTCGAACGGCGTCAATACATACATCGACAGGATAGAGGCGCAGACACTTTCACAGTATCCGCTCTCCATAGAGCGTTCATCAATATCTTTCGTATCGATGATGATGGTATCGACTGATACCTGGGAACCTGCAGCAGAAGGAGAGATTACCGAGGTGCCTTCTGTGAGTCAGCTTCTTTCCACGGTACAGACGAACGATCTTATCTCGCTCAAAGAATATTTTGACAGCGGCAAGACCAATATCTATGAGCTTACCAACGGTGTCGAATATTCATACGGACTCGATCCCCAGATCTTCCGTTACAACAGGGGAACGGGTGAATACAGACAGGTAAACCCCAATAATGACTTTGCGTCCATGGGACTTACATCATCCAGCGTTTTCACATCCGCGTACAGCATGAATGTCTTTTTCGAGATGCCGGAAAATGAGTCGCTTTACATCAGCCAGTACGACATAAAAGCGGGAAGATGGCCCGAGAATTCTCAGGAAGCGGTACTCGTTCTCACCCAGAACGGAGCCGTATCCGATTATATAATCTATGCTTTCGGACTCCGTGATACCGAAGAACTGGACAAGATGATCAGAGATTTCAGCAACGGTCTCGAAGTCGTAACCGATCAGGAATATTACACCTGGCATTACGAAGATTTTATGGGCATGACATTCAAGGTTATCCCCGCATTTAAGTTCTACAAATATGATGATGTCAACAAGATCTATTCTGATATGAGGAACAGCGATGATTACATGCGCGGCCTTCTGAAGGAAGCACAGGATCTTAAGATAGTCGGCATTGTCCAGCCTAAAGCGGGTGAGGATATCTGGATGCTCGATGCCGGAATATACTACGGCAAGGATCTTGTTGAAGAACTGAGAGACGCTGCCGAGGATTCCGCTATTGTAAAGGCACAGCTTGCGGACCGCGAAGTCAATGTTCTGACCGGAAAGCGGTTCGATGAGGAGGAATCGGATTTTGATATGGGTGATATGTTCTCGATCGACGAGGATGCTATCCAGAATGCTTTCAAGTTCGATGAGACCAAGCTGACTATCGACGAGGATGCTTTCGGTGACATGAGCGGCATGGATCTTTCCGGAGCGTTCGGAAGCGCAATGCCGAGTCTTTCCGCAGACCAGCTGTCAGGTCTTCTTGACGGCGTGGAACTGAAGATCGATTTTGATGCTCTGGGACAGGGCATGTCGAGCCTTTTCACGGATTATATGGATTATTCCTCATCCGATCCTTCAACGGATTTCGCAAAGCTTCCTGATGCGGTAACGCAGTATATCACGTCTCCTGAAGGAACTGCCCTCTTAAGAGATCAGCTCGCCGAGGCGATCAGGGAGAGCGGTGCCGCCAATATCGACAGGAGTGTGATAGCTGACGCGACGCAGGCGATCTCAGACGGATTTGTTAAGTATGTGATCGAAAACTACGGCATCGACGCGATAACGGATATTGATCAGGAGACCTATTCACAGTATTTCAGGGAATTCCTTGAAAGCGAGGAGGGTCAGAAGCTTCTGGATGAGCAGACCAAAGTTATAACTGAAGAGATATCGAACAAAATCGAGATCTCCCTTGAGCAGTCACAGAAGATCGCAGAAGCCATCCTTGACGGATACAGTAAATATGCGACAGAGAACAATCTGCCCGATCCGAAGCTCATCAAGGATTCGCTTATCGATTATCTCGGCACAGACAGAGCCAAGCAGCTTATCACATACACAGTAACGACCGCGATCAATGCCGATGAGATAACTTCCGCCGTTATGTCTAATGTCGGTGATATGACCGCGCAGATAACGGGCCAGCTTGCGTCAGGCATCGAGAGCGCTCTTACCATGGTCATCGAAAAGATAGCCTCTAACATGACCAAGGCATTAACGAGCACGTTCGAGGATTTCGGAAGCGCTCTGACTATCGATCAGGATGCTTTCGCAAAGGCGTTCCAGTTCAATATGGGCGAGAATGAGCTCCAGTCATTCATGAACGAGCTGATGGGCGGCAGTGTCTCTTCGGCTGAGGGCAATCTATTATCCTTCGGATATTGCGATAAGGAAGATCTCCAGTCGATCACGATATACCCCAAGGATTTCGAATCCAAGGACCAGATCACCACGATCCTGAAAGACTACAACAAGATGGTCGAAGACGCAGGCGAGGATGATAAGAGCATTACATATACCGATATTGTCGGCGCGCTTATGAAGTCGGTGACAAAGATCATCAACACGATCTCTTACGTTCTCATCGCGTTCGTTGCGATATCTTTGGTCGTATCTTCCATCATGATCGGAGTCATCACTTATATCAGCGTTCTCGAGCGCCGGAAAGAGATCGGTATCCTCCGCGCCATGGGCGCTTCCAAGCACAACGTTGCACAGGTATTCAATGCCGAGACCATGATCACGGGATTCCTCGCAGGTCTTTTCGGTGTGGGAATATCTCTTATCCTGCTTATCCCGATCAACGCGATCATCCATAAGATCGCGGATTCCACGGATGTCAGCGCTATATTGCCGTGGGAGGCAGCGATAGTTCTCGTTATCCTCAGTATCTTCCTGACGCTCATAGGAGGTCTGATCCCGTCGAAGTCCGCTTCGAGACAGGATCCTGTAACCGCGCTGAGGACCGAATAAGAGGGCTTTACGCGAAAAGACTCTTTTTGCTCTTTCTCCGGGGCGGCTGATCTTCAGTGCCTTTGGATCCCTTAGTACCCTTTGAGCCCTTGGTTTCTGCGGAAACGGCTGCATTCTTACTTGCGATCTCGCCGTGTTTTCTGATCAGGTAATCCGCCGTCTTTTCGGCTCCTTTACCCATATTGCACCAGGTCTGTTCACGGGCAAGGTCACGGCCTTTGGCAAGCTCGGAAGCGCCGGAGCCGCTGATGCAGTCATCGATTAAAGCACCTATATTGCCGAAATTTTCGGATGTAAGCTTTCTTCCTATCTTGGGCAGGATCTTATAAGTCCAGAGTTCTTCGGTATCCCAGCAGCAGTCGTACTGTGACCAGTCATTGCTCGGCTCCGTGTAGATCACGGGCTTGTTGAAGACCAGCGCAAAATCGAAGATGACACCCGAGAAGTCGGAGATAAGGATATCCGCTTCATTAAGCACGTTAAAGTTATCCGGGTCCCTGTTCCATTTGAGCTTATCCGATTCGGGGAACTGTGCCATGAGCTTATCGATCAGTTCTTTCTCGGATGTGAAGGACTGCGGGTGAGGCCTGATTATGACCTTGTAAGAGGTCTTTATGAGGCTTTCGATGAAAGAGGCTCCGTAGCGCGTAAGGATGCCATTATTGCCCCAGGATGGTGCAAGGAGAATGGTTTTATCCCTGCCGGAATGATCTTCATGAGGCAGCCGGTCCAGGCGTTCCTTCATCGTATCAAGATAGGGGATACCGGTAAGAACGATCTCCTTTCCGGGAATGGAACGTATCTTCTCGATCCTTCGGATCTGTTCTTTCTGATAATTGCCGGATACGAGGACCGCGTCATAAAAATCCAGACCGAACATCTTATATGTGGTTATGTCGTTCGGCATGTGTGGAATATGAACGTAGCAGGAAACGCCTTTAGATCTTTTCCATTGGAACACGTCAAGACTCGGTGTGGTGGATAAGACAAGATCCGCTTTTATAAGATTCATTTTCGAGATGGCTTTATTGCCCTCGCCGATGAATTCCGCATGGACATATTTATAGTCAGCCTTCAGGGCCGGATCATCGGGACTTGCGGTGAGATAGTAAATGTCCTTTCCGCGTTTCTCGAATTCATCCAGGACGGGTTTGAAAATGTTCCAATACCTTTTGCCCTCGGAGAAAACGCATACAGGCATACGGCTGCCGTCAGTATCTTTGGATCTGCCGCCGAGGAAGAAGAACTTGAGCCTGATCAGAAGCGCATGTCCTGCGAAGATGAGCACGCCGGCTATACCGATTATTATCGAGAAGAGCATGCTTCCCGTACCGGGGTCTATATATAACAATTTACCGATCATATGTCAGACCTCCGCTGCTCATGTGGGATCTCCGGGATAAAGAGCCCAGTTGCTGTTGTCAAAGATGTTGTCATGTACGGTGAACCAGCGGCGGTCGGCTTCCTCAAGTCTTGTTCCGTTATTGGTCAGAACGTTGCCGCTTCCCGAAATGTATATGAGCTGGTCGCCTGAATCCGATTCCTTCAGGATAGGATTGCCAGTGAAGGGATTGACCGGCGAATCAACAATGCCCTTGAGTGCCAGATAAGGCGTGTCGGCATTGGTCATAAACTCGTCAGATACGGTAAATCCCGTGCTGTCAAAGTCTTTGACGAGAAGGACCGGATTGAGCTGCTCGCCGTCGTAACCGAGTTCCGGCAGGAGCAGGTCGTCGAACTGGCCAAATGAATAGCCGTGGTCGGCAACTATGATTATCCTCGTGTTGTCGTACAGACCGTTCTCCCTGAGATAATCGAACCACTCCCCGAGCAGGATGCACGCGGACATGCTGCATTCATAATGCGCATAGGACAGATAGTCTTCCATATGCATATCCCTGCCGTCAACGGTGAAGCGGTCACTGTTGGCAAGATCATATTCGGTGTTATCAACCACATACGCGGGAGTGTAAGACGGCTCTTCAAGGAGCGTGACGTCGTGGGTGGTGTTGTTGGCGAACATGAAGAAGCAGTTTTCCTCATCATCATTGATGCTGACGATGTCATCCAGTGATTCGAGAACGAGTCTTGAACCCAGGTATGTCTCATCGAGTCCTATCTGTGTATGGAGAGGATCGGAAAGAGCACCGACGTTTCCGCTTCCGTCAGTAAAGAGATTCATGTCATTATATGTTCCGCGCGAATAGAACAGCGGCTGTAAAAGATAGGGCATGGTCTTCATAAATCCGTAGCAGAACAGGTTCCTGTTAAGACGGAGTTCGTATTCCTCTCCAAGTTCAGCAAGGACCGGATTGCCTTTAGTCATGACGCCGTACATGTTATAAGCATTGATATTGTCGTTGTCATCATAGATGCTTACATCCGAGAGCCACTCATAATTCGCGTACGGCGGATCGCCCACGGAGACTTTCCAGCCCTTTTGCGA
>CACYRM010000063.1 GCA_902776845.1 Oscillospiraceae bacterium | reverse complement strand
CGATCACGCTGACGGCGGATTCCATCTCATGGGCTGCATGTTAAGCGCTGCTTCCTGCAACAAGTGGTGGATGGAAGAGATCATCGGAACAAGTGATTATGCAAAGGAACAGGAAGGTCTTGAGGCCCTCGGCACCAACAAGGTATTCTTCCTGCCTTACCTCATGGGCGAGAGATCACCTCTCAATAATCCTGACTGCCGCGCTATGTTCGTAGGTATGTCAATGGATACAACACGCAAGGATATGACACTCGCCGTTATGGAAGGCGTTGCGTTCGCGTTAAGGGATTCTTTCGAGTGCGCAAAGAAGATGGGACTTGATATAAAGAGTTCTTCTATCTGCGGCGGCGGCGCCAAGTCAAAGCTCTGGTGTACGATTGTATCCAACGTATTGGGTATCGAACTTACCCAGACAGAGAATGACGAAGGTCCCGCAATGGGCGGAGCTCTTCTCGCGGCTGTTGCTTGCGGCGAGTACGCTTCTGTGGCAGATGCCTGCGCAGCAACTGTTTCCAAGCATGTTTCTGTCGTTCCCACACCTGAGCTCGTTGCCAAGTATGACGAGAGATATAAAGAGTTTTCAAAAATCTATCCCGCATTGAAGGAGGCAGGTTTATGGTAATTTATGAGGCAACATCTTCCAATTTCAAAAAGTACGGAAGAATCGTTAAGAACATCGATTTCGCACCTGTGATCGAGGCTCTCAATAACATCGCTCTCCCCGCTGAAGGCGTAGCTTATGAGCCCACAGTTGCTTCTCTCGAAGAGGCATCCGCAAAGGTCGATGTTAGCAGGCTTTTCGGAGGAGAACTGAAGCTTGAGACAGGTTACTGCGCAGGTCACAACTCACTTCTCAACGCTGTTGAATATCACAGATCATCCGAAGTCAATATTGCTGCTACAGACTGCATCCTTCTTTTGGGATCACAGCAGGATATAACAGACGATTTCACATACGACACATCCAAGATCGAGGCATTCCATATCCGCAAAGGAACAGCAGTTGAGATCTATGCAACAACTCTTCACTATGCACCCTGCGGAATCGAGAATGAAGGCTTTATGGTAGGCGTAATCCTTCCTTACGGCACAAACTTCGATCTTGAAGAAGACCATATCGACTGCCTGGCAGATTCAGGCGACGAAGATAAGCTCCTTACCGCAAAGAACAAGTGGCTTATCGCTCACCCCGACGCTCCCGGTGAGAAGGGACATTTCCCCGGACTTATCGGCGCTAATATTGAAGTCAACGTGACAAAAAAACAGATGGAGGAAATCTAACAATGTCAAAGAAATTATTTAACGCACCCGACGTTAAGCTCGCTATCGTTGCAGTATCCCGTGACTGCTTCCCGGAATCACTTTCCGTAAACAGAAGAAAGGCTCTTGTTAAGGCTTATACCGAAAAGTATGGTGCAGATGACATCTATGAGTGCCCTATCTGCATCGTTGAGTCCGAGATCCATATGCAGCAGGCTCTTGCTGATATCAAGGCTGCAGGCTGCAACGCACTTTGCGTTTACCTCGGCAACTTCGGACCTGAGATCTCCGAGACAATGCTCGCTCAGCAGTGGGGCGGCCCCGTTATGTTCTGCGCAGCAGCTGAGGAATCACAGAATGACCTGGTTGGCGGCAGAGGCGATGCTTACTGCGGTATGCTCAATGCTTCCTACAACCTCAAGATCCGCGGCGTAAACGCTTATATTCCTGAGTATCCTGTAGGAAACGCAGAAGAGTGCGCTGACATGATCAACGAGTTCATCCCCGTAGCAAGAGCTCTCGACGCTATGAAGAACCTCAAGATCATTTCTTTCGGACCGAGACCGCAGAACTTCTTTGCATGCAACGCTCCCATCGAGCCTTTGTACAGAATGGGCGTTGAGATCGAAGAGAACTCCGAGCTCGACCTTTTCGAAGCTTTCAAGAATCATGAAGGCGACGAGAGAATTCCTGCCAAGGTTGCTGAGATGGAAGCTGAACTCGGCGCAGGCAACAAGAAGCCTGAGATCCTCGAGAAGCTCGCTCAGTATGAGCTCACACTCCTTGACTGGGTTGAGGCTCACAAGGGTTCAAAGAAGTATGTTGCAATCGCAGGTAAGTGCTGGCCTGCATTCCAGACACAGTTCAAGTTCGTTCCCTGCTATGTAAACAGCCGCTTGACAGGTATGGGTATCCCTGTATCCTGCGAAGTTGATATCTATGGCTGCCTCTCTGAGTACCTCGGATATGTTATCTCCGAAGATATCGTTACTCTCCTCGACATCAACAACTCCGTACCTCACGATATGTACGATGAGTCGATCGCAGGCAAGTTTGATTACAAGTTCACTGATACATTCATGGGCTTCCACTGCGGCAACACATGCTCCAAGAAGCTTGCTTTCTGCGAGATGAAGAACCAGATGATCATGGCACGTGCTCTCCCTGTAGAGGTTACAAACGGTACTCTCGAGGGCGACATCGTTCCGGGCGACATCACATTCTACAGACTGCAGTCAACATCTGACGGACAGATCAGAGCTTATGTTGCAGAGGGTGAGGTTCTCCCTGTCGCTACTAAGTCCTTCGGCGGTACAGGCGTTTTCGCTATCAAGGAGATGGGCAGATTCTACAGATACTTCCTTATCGAGAAGAACTTCCCTCATCACGGCGCAGTTGCATTCGGTCACTATGGAAAGGCTCTCTACAACCTCTTCACATACCTCGGCATCTGCCCTTGCGACATCGGATACAACAAGCCCGAAGGCGACAGATATCCGAAGGAAAATCCGTTCAACGCTCCGTTCAACTGATACAGTTTGGGTTCATAAAAAAGCAGCCTGATCTCACAGAGGTCAGGCTGACCTATGAAAACAAAGCTTTCAGAATATAAGAAAAAATCTATAGAAAAGGGTATTTCTTAAATGACTAACAAAGAACTTCAACTCACAGCAGCAAAAGTACGTAAGGGTATTGTTACTGCTGTACACAGTGCAAAGTCCGGTCATCCGGGCGGATCACTTTCCGCAGCAGATATGTTCACATATCTTTATTTCGAAGAGATGAATATCGATCCCAAGAATCCTAAGGATCCTAACAGAGACAGATTCGTTCTGTCCAAGGGTCACACAGCTCCGGGTCTTTATTCCACACTTGCCAACAGAGGCTTTTTCCCGGTTGAGGACCTCACAACACTCCGTAAGCTCGGTTCCTACCTCCAGGGTCACCCCTGCATGACAGAGACTCCCGGCGTAGACATGAGCACAGGTTCATTGGGCCAGGGTGTTTCCACGGCAGTTGGTATGGCTCTCGCAGCAAAGCTCAACGGCGATTCCTACAGAGTTTACACTCTTACGGGTGACGGCGAGCTCCAGGAAGGCCAGATCTGGGAAGCATTCATGTTCGCAGGCGCCAAGAAGATCGATAACCTCACAGTAGTTATCGACAACAACGGACTTCAGATCGACGGTAAGATCGAAGACGTATGCTCACCTTATCCGATCGACAAGAAGCTCGAAGCATTCAACTTCAACGTTATCTGCATCGACGGTCACGATTTCGACCAGATCAGAGATGCTTTCGCAAAGGCAAAGGAATGCAAGGGACAGCCTACAGCCATCATCATGAAGACAACCAAGGGCAAGGGCGTTTCCTACATGGAGAATCAGGCCGGCTGGCATGGCAAGGCTCCTAACGACGAAGAGTACGAGCAGGCTATCAAAGAGCTTGACGAACAGATTGCAAAGATAGGAGAGGCATGAGTATGGCAGACGGTGAAGTAAAGAAGATCGCTACACGCGAAAGTTATGGTAACGCACTCGCAGAGCTCGGACAGAAGAATCCCAACGTAGTTGTTCTTGATGCCGATCTCGCAGGCGCAACAAAGACTTCCACATTCAAGAAGGCATTCCCGGATCGTCATATCGACTGCGGAATCGCAGAAGCAAACATGACAGGCATCGCCGCAGGTCTTTCCACATGCGGCAAGATCCCGTTCGTTTCTTCCTTCGCAATGTTTGCAGCAGGCAGAAACTTCGAGCAGGTCAGAAACTCGATCGGTTATCCCCACCTCAACGTTAAGATCGGCGCTACACACGCAGGTATCACAGTAGGTGAGGACGGTGCTTCACACCAGTGCCTCGAGGATATCGCTCTCATGAGAACTATCCCCGGCATGACTGTAATCGTTCCTTCTGACGATATCGAAGCAAAGGCTGCTGTTTTCGCAGCTGCTGAGACAGAGGGACCTTTCTACATGAGATTCGGCAGAGCTGCTGTACCGGTAATTAATGACAACCCTGATTACAAGTTTGAAGTCGGCAAGGCAGTTGTTCTCAAGGACGGCACAGATATGGTAATCTTCGCCTGTGGCGTTTGCGTTGCTGAGGCTCTCGGCGCAGCTGAGAAGCTCGCTGCTGACGGCATCAATGCAGCAGTCGTAAACATCCACACCATCAAGCCGATCGACAAGGATACTATCCTTGAGTTCGCCAAGAAGACAAACAAGGTAGTCACGGTTGAAGAGCACTCCGTTATCGGCGGTCTCGGAAGCGCTGTCTGCGATGTATTGTCCGAGAACTATCCTGTAAAGGTTAAGAAGATCGGTGTCTATGACAGATTCGGTAAGAGCGGCCCGGCAGGTGCTCTTATGAAGGAGTTCCAGCTCGACGCAGAAGGAATCTACAACCAGATCAAAGCTGCTTTCTGATAAACAGACTTATCTGATTCAGGTAAAATAAATTAAGCGGTTGTCCCGGTCGGGGCAGCCGCTTTTATATAGTATTTATTATTAGACTGTATTGGTATGCCGGTTTAAACCGCAGTCAGTACCATCACATCTTATCCGTGTCTTCGGTTTCCTTAAATGAGATTACTGCACCGAATTTTTCGAAGATACGCTTGAGGAAAACTGAATAAAACAATGCGAGAACAGAAAAGCCCATAAAGACCATAATGCTCATTGTTGTAACCGTGAACTGATAGACCAGAAAAGCAAGACCGGCTGATATTGCTATATACATAATAGTAACAGGAAGGTTTGTAACAGCGATAAGAATTGAATTCTTTAAAAGCTGCTTGAAAGTCTCATGGAACCATGCCAGCAGCGGAAATGCATAGAACGATGAAGCGACTATCATAATAAGGAAAAAATAAGGGAAGAAGGCAGTCCACTGGAACTGCGAATCAAGCATTGTGCGGATCATATAGACTTCAACCACGAAAAATGCAGCAAGAGCAGTGTAGAGCAGCTCCAACCCCGTTGCCTTGAGGAAATTATCCTTGAAGCATTTGAAATAGTCCTTAAACACTGACGGATTATCGCCGGCAAGTATAGCAATGGTAATTCTATATAAAGAAGTAACAGCCGCGCCGATCGTGAATACCGGGATGCAGCTCAGCAAAAATATCAGATTGACGATAATAAGATTAGCTATACTGGTCAGGAATCTTGTTCCTGCGCTTTTTGGATTAAAAAAAGAAGAAGGCATACTTTTCCCCGCTTAATATCTTTATAATAAACAAACGTCATAATATCATATTAAACCATGCAGAGCGAATTTTTGCGTTTTGCACAAGTGAGAAACTAAAGCCTTGTCGAAATCGGCAAACGTGACTCAAGATTTTATGCAATTTAACCTTTAGAAAAGCAAAAAATGTACAAAATAGTCAAAAAAAGCAAGAAATGTATAGTTATGGTGGAATTGTAGCAAGAAATGTGGAGAAACGGATTGAGTTTTTGACTAATATTTACACTGTAGAAGGGCGGAAACGCCCCGAACAAAATCATTAAGGAGGAAACTTTATGAAAAAGGTTATTGCCAGTGTTCTTTCCGTAGCAATGGTTGCAGCAATTGCAGCTGGTTGTACAACACAGCCTACAGATGCTCCGGTTAGCACAACAGCAGGTGGTAGTGGAGAGACAGAGGCTCCCGCAGAAACAGAGGCTCCTGCAGATACAGAGCCCTCTGAGACAGAGCCCGTTAGTTACGGTACAGGTGCTGAGCACGTAAATCTCTGGTCATTCACAGACGAGATCCCTAACATGGTTAAGTACTACATTTCTCAGAATCCTGAGTTCGGTGAGAAGTACACATTCGATTGTACAATCATCGCTACAGACGGTGGTGCTTATCAGCAGGCTCTCGACGCAGCTCTCGTAGCTGGTGGTGACACAGCTCCTGATATGTATGCAGCAGAGGCAGCTTTCATCCTCAAGTATTCACAGGGTGATATGGCTCAGTTCGCATCCACATACAAGGATCTCGGTATCGATGTTGATACAAAGATCAATGATGCTGGTATCGCTGGATACACAATCGAAGTTGGTTCACGTGGATCTGACCTCGTTGCTCTCGGTTATCAGGCAACTGGTTGTGCAATGATCTACAGAGCTTCTATCGCAGAAGACGTATTCGGAACATCTGAGCCTGCTGAGATCGAGAAGATCGTAGGCGCTGGTTCTGGTTCTTGGGATACATTCTTCGAGGCAGCTGAGCAGCTTAAGGCTAAGGGTTATGCAGCAGTTTCCGGTGGCGGAGACATCTGGAACGCTTGCGAGAAGTCTGCTGACACAGCTTGGATCGTTAACGGCGAGCTCAACGTTGACCCTAAGAGAGATGCTTACTTTGATATCGCTAAGCAGCTCAAGGACAACGGCTGGTCAAACGACACAACAGGTTGGACAGAGGCTTGGTATGCAGATATGAAGGGCGAGGGCGCTCAGCCTGTATTCGCTTTCTTCGGACCTGCTTGGCTTATCAACTACGTTATGATCGGTAACTGCGGCGGTTCTGCAGCTGGTGAAGGAACATACGGTGACTGGAGAGTTTGCGCTCCGCCGGTTGGCTTCTTCTGGGGCGGCACATGGGTTCTTGGTAACAAGGATACAGACAACAAGGAAGCTGTAGCTACAATCATCGAGTGGATCACTCTTGACACATCTGAGACTGGTCTCCAGTATCTCTGGGCTAACGACAAGATGGGCAACGGCGCTAAGGATACAGTAGCTTCTGCTACAGTTATGGCTAAGTCTGACGGTGCTCTTGACTTCTGCGGTGGTCAGAACGTATTCCCTGCATTCATCGATGGTAACAAGTATGCTTCTGCTAAGGCTATGACTCAGTATGATGAGACAATCAACGGCTACTTCACAGACGCAGCTAACCAGTATGCACAGGGCAACCTCGACAGAGACGCTGCTATGGATGCTTTCAAGACAAACGTAACAGATAACCTCTCATTCTAATAGCATCTAGTATTTAAATGCTGTGGCGGCAGGGTAGATCAGGTATTTACCCTGCCGCTTTTTAAAACTTAGAGGAGGCTGAATTTTAATGAGAAACAAAAAACTAGTCAATTATGCAAAATTCGGATATCTGTTCTCAATTCCTTTTATCCTCACATTTTGCATATTCACGCTCTATCCGGTTGTCTATACACTTGTAATCGGATTTACAGATTTAAAGGGTGCAGGAAATACTTCATGGCATTTCCTCCCGGCAGTCGGAAAGAACTTGTTCACGAACTTTACTGACGTTCTTACATCCAAGACTTTCCACAAGGCATTCGGAAACACATGGATCATCTGGATTATCAACTTTATTCCTCAGATCGGTTTCGCTCTCCTGTTTACCGCTTGGTTTACAGACAGAAGATCCAAGGTTAAGGGAACAGGCCTGTTCAAGATCCTTTTCTACATGCCTAACATCATCACAGCAGCTACAATTGCTATCTTGTTCACAAAGTTATTTGGTTATCCTAAGGGTGCCGTAAATGATATTCTTCTCGCTTTCGGCAGACCTCAAGCATACAACTTCGAATCTAATGAATGGCCGGTTAAGTTAATTGTCGCCTTCATTCAGTTCTTCCAGTGGTATGGTCATACAATGGTTAACCTCACCGCAGGTGTTATCGGTATCAGCCCTGAGATCTTCGAGGCTGCAGAGATCGACGGTGCAAACAGAGCTCAGACTTTCTTTAAGGTCACGATTCCCTGTATCCGTCAGATCATGCTGTTCGTACTCGTAACATCCCTTATCGGCGGTCTCAATATGTTCGATATTCCGCAGCTTTACATTAGTACAAGATGTAATAACGCAGGTCTCACAACGAATATGTATATTCGTAACCAGGCATTCGCAGGAAGCTACATGTACAACAGAGCAGCTGCTGCCAGCGTTATCTTGTTCATAGTTATCGTTGCTCTTTCTTCTATCTTGTTCTATATCCTTAGAGATAAGGATGAAGCTAAGCTCAAGAAGCTCAGAAAGCAGGAGCTTAAAGCTTTAAAGAAAGGTTATTGAGGTGAGTAGATATGAGTGATAATACAGTTAAAGCATCTTCTATCAGGAAAAATGATATTGGTCTTAAGGTAGTTATTTACGTTGTATCTATCTTCTTTTCGATCATGACATTATTCCCGTTCGTAATGATGATTGCGAACTCATTCAAGAGTACTTTCGAGATTCAGCAGAGCACTCTTACACTCTGGTCAGCTCATCCTTTCCAGAACCTTGCAAGGAACTGGCAGATTATCAACAGTAAGGACTTCCATCCTATGACAGGTTTCTTGAATTCCTTTATTGTTGCTACCTGCAGTACAATCCTTAACGTTTACTTCTCCTCACTTACTGCTTATGCTATTACAGCTTATGAGTGGAAGCTCAGAGAAGCATTCAGCTCAATGATCATTGCTATCATGATGATACCGACAACAGTTACCACGATCGGTTTCTATCAGATGGTTTATAAGCTTGGATTAACAAATAAGCTTTCAATGCTCATCATCCCTTCTATCGCAGTTCCTATGACAGTATTCTTCATGAGACAGTACCTCCAGGCATCTCTCTCAATGGAAATCGTACAGTCAGCAAGAATTGACGGTGCAGGCGAGTTCAGGATCTTCAACCAGATCGTTGTTCCTCTCATGAAGCCCGCTATTGCCACACAGGCAATCTTCGGTTACGTTGGTTCATGGAACAACCTCTTCATGCCTCTCATCCTCTTAACGGATAAGAACAAGAAGACTCTCCCTGTAATGGTCAGCTTGCTTAACGGTGATATCTATAAGAAGGAGTACGGTTCGGTATACTTAGGACTCTTGATTACAGTCCTTCCTCTTATCGTCGTATATGCATTCCTCTCCAGATACATCGTTGAAGGTGTTGCATTGGGCGGTGTCAAGTCATAAGACTTATACCTGTCCCATAACGGGATACGGCTTTTAGCTGGTACAGTTTACAAAACAATACGCTGCGTCTTTGATCATTTGCCTCCTCAAAGACGCAGCTTTTTTATGCATAAAAATACCGGCCGTAAAGACCGGTATAAGTATTGAAAGATTCTAGTCTGATCAGTTTTTCTTCCTTGATCTTCTGATCCTGTTCCTGAACTGGGAAGGGGAGCAGCCATACTGTTTCTTGAAGCAGCGGCTTAAAGAAGTAAGGTTGTTGAATCCGCATGACATGGCGATATCGCTTATCTGAAGATCGGTATCGGCTAATTTTCTTTCAACTTCTTTGAGCTTTAACGTAGTCTGATAGTCGTTGAAGGTCATGCCCGTATATTCTTTGAAAAGTCTTGCGAAGTGGAACTTCGAATAGCCGACATGGGTCGCGGCTTCGTCCATGGAGACATTCTCGGAACTGTGCATGGCGAGCCATTCGGCAAGTGACTTGAACTTGATATAGACTTCTCTCTGCTTGTCGTTCTGAATGACGACCAGACTGTCCGAATAGTCTTTTTCCATGAGCATTCCGAAGACATCCATGAGCTTGGAGAAGATCGATATTTCTTTTACCGTTGTGGAGAAGAAGAAATACAGGTCATTGATCTCCATGAATCTCTCGAAAATAAGACTGTAAACATCCGGATGTGTTTCCGGTGTTATGAGCAGAGGCTCTCTTATGAGCTTCTGGAATTCATCGTAGTCGAAAAGCCCCTTAAGGAAATCCACATTGAAGAGATAGATAAATCTTATACCTGATCTCGTACCTGCAATCTTATGCAGCATATCCGGCGGAACAAAGAGGATCTCTTTCTCCTTAAGGATTATCGTTCTGTCATCAAAGATGTATGTATATGACTTTTCGATCGGAATAGTGATCTCAAGGCAGCTGTGCCTGTGGACAGGATAGTCTTCCGACCTGTTGTTATACCAAATACGCATATTGGCGCCGGGAAGAAAATCAACCTCTTCAACGTCATTGCTGACGATCCTTCCTGCAAAACTGCCGATAGGCTGCTGATATTTTCCCGGTACTGAATTATCGTTTAACTGCATTAAGTTCCCCGTCCTTAAAACGTCAATGGTACAATTCTAAAGGCTTGGTTTTACATTTTCAAGCAAAAATAGCAAAATCGGTAAAATATAAATAAGAACCGTGACAATAAATGAACGAAGAATCTATTATAATTATCACAACGGAAAAAATCAGACAGGAGAGCGTTATATGAACAGAGAGAAAGCCGTAAAAAGAGCTGAAGAATTAGTTGCAAAAATGTCTGTTGAAGAGGCTGCGTCGCAATTGAGATACGATTCTCCTGCGATAGAGAGATTAGGTATACCTGAGTATAACTGGTGGAACGAGACGCTTCACGGAGTCGCCAGAGCGGGAACCGCGACAAGCTTCCCCCAGGCAATAGGCCTTGGAGCTACTTTTGATACGGAGCTGCTTGGAGAAGTTGGCGAGGTGTGCGGAAACGAAGGCCGCGCAAAATATAACGAATACAAGGCTCAGGAAGACCGCGATATCTATAAGGGACTTACATTCTGGTCACCTAACGTAAACCTTTTCAGAGATCCCAGGTGGGGAAGAGGTCAGGAGACATACGGAGAGGATCCCGTACTTATCTCCAGACTCGCAGTTCCTTTCATTGAAGGTCTGCAGGGTGACGGCGATTACATGAAGACCGCCGCCTGTGCAAAGCATTTTGTTGTTCACTCCGGTCCTGAAGCATTAAGACACCAGTTCAATGCAACCTGTTCTGATAAGGATCTGAACGAGACATATCTTCCCGCGTTCGAAGCATGTGTAAGAGAAGCAAAAGTAGAGTCCGTCATGGGTGCTTATAACAGGACAAACGGTGAGCCCTGCTGCGGCCATTCATATCTTCAGGACATCATCCGCGACAAGTGGGAGTTTGAAGGCCATATAGTCTCTGACTGCTGGGCGATAAGAGACTTCCATGAGAATCACAAGGTAACAAAGACCATTGAGGAGAGCGCTGCCCTCGCATTAAAGAAAGGCTGCGACCTAAACTGCGGATGTACTTACGTTCATCTGATGGATGCTTATAACAAGGGGCTCGTTTCCGAAGAAGATATCAGAAAGGCTGCTGTAAGGCTCTTTACCACAAGGTTCATTCTCGGTATGTTCGATGAGACAGAATACGACAACCTCACTTATCTTGATGTTGAGACAAAAGAGAACCTTGCGGTTGCGAAGAGAGCTTCCGATGAGAGTATCGTACTCCTCAAAAATGACGGTATCCTTCCTCTTGATCCTGATGATAAGAAGGTAATCGCCGTAATAGGCCCTAACGCTGATTCTAGAGCGTGCCTGATCGGCAACTACTATGGAACATCATCCGAGTACATAACGGCCTTAGAGGGCATCAGGAATGCCGCAGGAGACGATATAAGGATCCTTTACTCCGAAGGCTGCGACTTATGCCTTACAAAGCCGGATAATCTTTCGCGTGAATACCACAGGATCGCGGAAGCCAAGGCTGTAATGAACAGGGCAGATCTTGTTGTTCTGGTAATAGGTCTTAATGAGAATCTCGAAGGCGAGGAAGGCGACGAGGGCAACCAGTACAAGTCAGGCGACAAGCCGGATCTTTTATTCCCCAGGACCCAGAGAAAACTCATCGACACGGTCATCGCATCCGGCAAGCCTTTCATAACTGTGGTCATGGCAGGTTCAGCAATGGATCTGAGCGTTCTTAATGATAAATCATCCGCTGTTCTTCAGGCCTGGTATCCGGGTGCAAGAGGCGGTCAGTCCATAGGTGACATTATCTTCGGCAAAGTCAATCCTTCAGGAAAGCTTCCTGTTACGTTCTATAAAAACACTGATGATCTTCCTGACTTTGAGGATTACTCGATGAAGGGCAGAACATACCGTTATCTCGAGACAGAGCCTCTCTATCCGTTCGGATACGGACTCACATACGGAAA
>CACYRM010000062.1 GCA_902776845.1 Oscillospiraceae bacterium | reverse complement strand
CCGCAATGGTCAGATCGACTCCGGCAACCTTTCCTATGCTTTCAGCAGTCCTTTTGTTGTCACCTGTAAGCATGACTGTATAAAGGCCCATTTTCTTAAACTCTTCAATAGCTTTACCGGAATCTGCACGGATAGTATCAGCCACCGCGATAATTCCCAAAAGCTTTCCGTCTGATTCAAAAAAGAGGGGCGTTCTGCCCTGTTCTGAGAGTCTCAGTGCCGCAGCTTCCGCATCTTTATCAACGGCAGAAATAAAACTTCTTTTTCCGCCTTTTATCCTCTTTCCTTCTACAACACCCTCAAGACCGCTCATTAACGGCTTTGCCCAGAGGGTGTTCGCTCATGTTTTCAATGGAATACGCAAGCCTGAGGAGTTCATCTTTCTCAACTCCCGGTGCCGGAATAATATCTGTAACTACCGGCGTTCCGTTTGTTACCGTTCCTGTCTTATCAAGAACTATTATCTCTGCTCTGCCGGTCTGTTCCAATGATGTTGATGTCTTGAACAGTATGCCGTTTTTCGCGGCGACTCCGTTTCCGACCATTATCGCAACAGGTGTGGCCAGTCCCAAAGCGCACGGGCAGCTTACCACGAGTACGGATATTGCCCTTGTAAGAGAATATCCGGTCCCAGAACCGGTTAACATCCAGACGGCAAATACAACAGCTGAGATAATCAGAACAGCCGGAACAAACACACCTGAGACTTTATCCGCAATCCTCGCGATAGGCGCTTTGGAAGCTGCGCTGTCGCTTACCATTTTGATGATCTGCGCAAGAGATGTGTCTTCTCCTACCTTAACGGCACGGCACCTGATAAATCCTGAACGGTTGATAGTCCCCGCTGAGACCTTATCGCCTGCAGTCTTGTCCACGGGAACCGACTCTCCTGTAAGAGCTGATTCATCAACTGCACAATCTCCTTCAACTATTACTCCGTCAACAGGAACCGCTCCTCCGGGTCTGACAATATAAATATCTCCCACATTAACGTCTTCCGCCGGAATAATGACTTCCTGTCCGTTATTGACTATCACGGCAGTCTTCGGCTGCAGATCAAGAAGTCCTTTGAGGGCATTCGTGGTCCTGCCTTTGGAGATTGCTTCCAGAAGTTTTCCTATCGTAATAAGTGTGACGATCATGGCGGCGGATTCGAAGTAAAGATCATCCATAAGCTCCATCTGAGCCTCATGAGATGTCACAACAGTCATCTGTAACAATGTTACAAAGCTGTAGATATAGGACACTCCGGCTCCCATCGCAACCAGTGTGTCCATATTAGTGCTCTTATGCAAAAGAGCCTTGAAACCGTTTACAAAGAACCTGTTATTGATCACCAATACGATGCCGGCAAGCAGCATCTCTATGATTCCCGTCCCCACCATATTGTGTTCAAGAAATGACGGCGCGGGCCATCCCCACATGGATACGCCCATCGAGAAATACATAAGTATCAGAAGGAAAACAGACGAACTTATCAGTCTTTTTATAAGCAAAGGCTTTTCCCTGTCCTTTAGCTGCTCTTCCATGCTCCCGAAAACATTCTCTCCGGATCTTCTGTCCTTTCCTTCCAAAGATGCGCCGTAACCGGCTTCTTCAACGGCCTTTACGATCTTATCAGGGTCAGCCGTTCCGGTGACACTCATGGAATTGGTCAGAAGGGATACGCTGCAGGATTCCACACCCTCAACGCTCTTAACAGCCTTCTCAACATGAGCCTGGCATGCGGCGCAGCTCATTCCGGTAACAATGTATTTATCTGTCTTTTGATCAGTGTCTTTCACTTGGGATACGCTTTCTAAAAACGTTACTTCATCAGTTTCTGAAGAAGCTCGACCAGTTCCTCCGTCTTCTCTTCAGATCCGTTCCTGATATCATCAGCAACACATGTCCTGATATGATTGCCCAAAAGAACTTTCGAAAAACTGTTGAGCGAGCATTTGGCGGCGCTGACCTGGGTCAGTATATCAACGCAGTATGCATCTTCCTCGATCATTTTACGGATACCCCTGATCTGGCCTTCAATACGGTTCAGACGTGTGATCATATCCCTGATCTCTTCTTCTGACCGTTCCTTGGTTTTGCAGTGTGGACATTTCTTCTCACTCATATTGTCACCTCTGGTTATACCCCTGGGGGGTATATTGATCATAAACGGATAATATACCCCTGGGGGGTATATGTCAAGTGATCATCCCCCGCGTAACTGAATCTATTTTTATCTTTTATATATCAATCTGTTGTTTTCTGTGTTAAAAAATATTTATAAATAAGCAAACCGGATCGGGGTATATTGTTTTGCGGAAAATAAGCACACTGACAACGGATAATGGTCCGCATATAAGGATAAAAGGCATCACCTCTTATCTTGCGTCACATCCCCTGCTGCTCGCGTTTTTGTTTAATCTCGCGGCGTTTCTTTTCCGCATCATTGTTTTCGACATCAAGTACGAGGTATCTGATGACTATATAACCGATGCGGTCCTGTCAGGCGCTTACGGTACCGGTTACGATCCTCATCTTCTTTTCGGAAATATAATCCTCGGACATATCCTTGTTTTCTTTTATAAGCTGATCCCGGATATCAGTTTTTATTTTATCCTGCTTATCCTGCTTGGCTTTATCTCATGTACAGCAGTTCTGTATCTGATGTTCAAAAAGAAAGTAAACGTGATAACCGTATCAATAGCGATCGTTTTTCTGGCTTTCGCATCGGACGATCTTTATGTTCTTATCCAGTTTACAAAAGCAGCGGCAGCAGCCGGAATAGCAGGAGGCCTTTTGATACTTGACGGTCTTTGGGGAACCGGAAAAAACAGGGTTATAACAGTAATATCCGGAACATTGCTCTTACTTACCGGCTCAATGGTGCGCTTTTCTGCTTTTCCGATATTCTGCGCCTTTCTGGTCATCGCGTTTATCTACAATATAGTGCTGAAACTAAGCAGGAAAAACAAAGAAGGGAAAGCCGTTATTCTTAAGAAAGAGATACGCGGAATATTAGCAAGGTTTGCGGTATGCGTTGGAATCATAGGATTGATGTTTGGCCTTAATTACCTGGGAAAATGGCTTTCAGATCAGGATGAGACACACCGTGAGTTTAACTCATATCATGATATACGTTACAAGATCACAGACAGGACCACTCCGGATTTTGAAACCATCGAAGATGAATATAAAGCTCTGGGGCTTGATTATGTTGACTATGTAATGCTTAATTCCTGGAATTTCGATGACAGGGATGTTTACCCGGATGAGCTCCTTGTAAAAGTCGCCGATCTTCAGCAAAAAGCGGTTAAAGCCGATCCGCTTTCCATAGGTGATGTGCTCAAACATCTTTCCGACCGCGGGGTATTCAATATTCCAGTCTCTTTTACGCTTTATATTCCTGCTTTGCTGGCATTGGCTCTGGACAGGAAACGTTTTTATTCACTGATACTTGTCGCAGCATCTTATGCCATGTTTATCGGTTTTGTTTTTTACGGAAGATCGGTTTACAGGGTCGAATGGGGGGTATATTTCTGCGCCGCTTCATGTCTTATTGCAGGGTTTAATTATGATGAGAACAGTAAGATGGCCTTGCTGAAGAAAAAGATCTCCGGAAAAGAATACAGCACTATCGGCATTTATACGGTTATTCTTGTTATCCTGCTGCTTTTCACCAGAGTGCCCAAGGCATTAGACAGCATTACTTTATTAAGTCTTTCCGATGAGGAATACAGGAACAGCTTTGACGATACCATGCTCTATTCGGGTATATATATTCCCGACAAGATCGGATTCCCGACAGTAAAAAGGAAACCTTCAGCCGATCTTACAGAATACATGGAAAACGATCCGGATCATTATTATATCGTTGATTTTGATACCGGCATCCAGTCTTTCTATTTCAATTACGATCCCTGGATCAGACCTGAACAGGGACTGTTCAGCGATCACTATGCGTATTTCGGCGGATGCACGATGCGTCATCCCGGTGAGATATATGCATTGGAATCCAACGGCTGTGATCCTTACAATCCTTTCGGGAATCTGACGAAAGAGAATGTGCTACTGGTTGACAACTGGGGTTATGAATACAAGCTTGCGTATATCAGACGTTATTATTGTCCTGAAGCAGAGATCGAGCCTGTTGCCGAGATCGACGGTTATCTTATATGGAATGTTTATATTCCTTCTTGAAAACAGCACCTGAGTAAAATATACTTCTTTTGCCTTATAAATATGTAAAAGGATATAGGATGCGTCGTACCAGGCCGGCAGGAATAATACTTCTTCTGATCACAGCAATCATCTGGGGTTCTTCTTTTGTTGCGCAGTCGATCGGCATGCAGAGCATCGATGCTTTTACATTCACGGGGATCAGAACAGTCCTCGGAATGCTCTTCCTTCTGCCCTTCACACTTATAATCAACAAGGGTTTTGATTACAGCAAAAAGACTTTGAGAAAAGGACTCATCCTGGGGATCGTCTTTTCGTTTGCTCAAAACTTCCAGCAGTTTGCTTTCTACTATTCAACTTCGGGAAAGATCGCATTTATCACAGCATTCTATATGTTCTTTGTTCCTCTGTTTTCAGTAATCTTCTTAAAGAAAAAGATCTCTGTCCTTACCTGGCTTTCTATCCTTATGGGACTCGTCGGTCTTTTCTTCCTTTGCATCAACCCGGATGAAATGACAAACATCAATCCCGGTGATATCCTTGCACTGATCTGCGCGGTCTTTTATGCTGTTCAGATCATGCTTATTGATAAATTCCTTGATGACAAAACAAACGGAGTACAGCTGTCATTTATGCAATTCTTTGTCGCGGGGATCATCTCGGTCATTGCTATGTTTATTTTCGAGAAGCCCGTCATCGCAGATATAAAAACCGCAGCTCCTTCCCTGCTTTACTCGGGAATAATGAGCTGCGGTATTGCATATACTCTTCAGATAGTGGGACAGAAACACGCAAGTCCCGTTGTTGCTTCTCTTCTGATGTGTCTCGAATCGGTATTTGCGGTAATCACCGCTTCAATAATCCTTCACGAGAACATGCAGCCGGCAGAAATGGCAGGCTGCCTCATCATGTTCGCTGCGATAATCATTTCGCAGGTTTCTGAGTCCCTTTCTGCAAAGAAGCAGAATCCGGAGTCGGCAGGAACTTCTTCAGCAGAATGATCGTGCCGATCATCAGGACTACACCGATCAAAAGTGATACTGCGGCATTTGTTACAAATCCCGCAATAAGATATGTTACGAATGATACAGCGGCTGCGGTAAGCGCATAAGGGAGCTGTGTCGATACGTGAGCTATGTGGTTGCACTGTGCGCCGGCGGAACTCATGATCGTAGTATCAGAGATCGGCGAGCAGTGGTCTCCGCATACAGCACCGGCCATGCAGGCAGATACGCAGATAATTGCCAACGGGGAAGAACCGTCTAACGGGAATGCCTTCAGCGTGATCGGAATGAGGATACCGAATGTACCCCAGGATGTTCCGGTCGCGAAAGACAGGCCGCATGCGATAAGGAATATAACAGCAGGAAGGATATTTATAAATGAACCCTTCGACGCATCAACGATACCTGCGACATACTCAGCAGCGCCGAGGGAATCTGTCATTGCCTTCAGGGACCAGGCAAGCGTAAGGATCGCAATAGGAGCGACCATCGCCTTAAAACCGTCTTCAACACATGACATGCAGTCCTTGAACTTCAATACTCCTCTGATGAGATAGAATGCAACAGTGAAAATGATTCCGCCGAAAGCGCCGTACGCAAGACCGACAGAAGCATCACTGTTCGCAAATGCCTCGATAAATCTTTCGAAGAAATTGCCTTCCAGTTCCCCGTCATAGAAACCGCCCGTGTAGATCATACCGATAACACAGCATACGATTAAGATAACAACAGGAAGTACGAGATCGATAACTTTTCCCTTCTTCTCAACATTCTCTTCTGTCTTTGCGACAGGAGGAGCTACCGTAAAGATATCACCGTTCTTGGCGTTGATCTCGTGACGGGCCATAGGACCATACTCAAGCTTGAAAACAGCCATGAGCACCATCATTAGGATCGTAAGGAGCGCATAGTAATTATATGGAATAGCGCGGATAAACAGCATAAGACCGTTGGTTCCTTCAGGAGCGAATCCTGAAACGGCTGCCGCCCATGAAGATACAGGAGCGATTATGCAGATAGGAGCTGCCGTGGCATCGATAAGGTATGCGAGTTTTGCACGGGAGATCTTCTGTCTGTCGGTAACCGGTCTCATAACAGATCCGACTGTGAGGCAGTTGAAGTAGTCATCGATAAAGATGAGAACGCCGAGACAGATTGTTGCAAGCTGGGATCCGACTCTTGAATGAACGTGTTCCGATGCCCAGTTTCCGAATGCTGCGGAGCCTCCGGCTTTATTCATCAAAGCGACTATTATTCCGAGGAAGACAAGGAAAACCAGGATGCCCACATTATATGAATCCGAAAGTGACGAGATGATACCGTCTTGAAAAACGTGATTCAATGCATCAACGGGATGAACAAACGGAGCTGTGTTTCCCAATGAATAAAGCACACCTCCGACTGCTATACCGACGAAAAGCGAACTGTAAACCTCTTTGGTGATAAGAGCGAGCAGGATAGCCACTAGCGGCGGCACGAGCGCCCAAAAGGTGTTGTACAGAATAGGAACAAATTCAGCTTCCATAACATACCCTCCGAAAAGAATTAATAAAAGAATATTAGCACAAAGAGGCACTATGCCTCAAATAAATATAAGCAAATAATGTTCTACTGACCAAAGACTGAAATTACTATTCCTGATATTATCAGGACCAGGGCTATTATCTTTCCTTTGTTGATCTTTTCTCCGAATATCTTAACGCCGAAGATAGTGACATAGATATAACTTGTAGCTTCGAGAACAGGACCCATGGACAGAGGTATTCCACGGTATGCGAGTATTGACATAAAGGTGGTCGCAATAAAAAGCGTATACGCAATTATTACGCGCGCATTCAGGTATTCCCTGATCTTTGACTCATATTTTTTAAGCGCAGCTTTTTTAAGGAGCACCTGTGAAATTGCGCTGATAAATACTCCGGCCAGAAGGAATAATGAATAAAGAATGACTGTCTTATCCATCTGCTTCCACCTTACGGTCAGATATCGAGAACAGAACGATTCCTCCGATAACAAAGGCTGCTCCCACGATCTTCCATACCGTTATGCTTTCCTTGAAAAATACCAGGCCCCAGATTATTCCCCACACCACGGTAACTGCCTTGTTGGCAAATGCAGTGGTAAGATCGAGACGTTTGATTATCTGCTGCCAACCGATAGCATAGAATCCCAAAAGAAGTATTATCGCCATATAATACAGACAGAACTTAATACTGAGAAAAGGTTCACCCGCAGCAAGTTTGCTGCAGATACCGCTCACAGAATAGATCATGAGCATTATATGGAGAACCAGAAGAACTTTCAGTTTGCTCTTGTCCATTATTCCACGCCTCTCCTTACTCTTCTCCATAAAGCGGCATATACTTTTCGAGAGACTCTCTTTTATCTGCCCTCATTATGAAATATCCGAAGCGTGATGAACTGTCGTTAACAGCCCCGTTGATCTCCTTTATATCGGATCTTAGAATAAGTTCCGGAGCATTCTTTCTGACAGAATCAAACGCATAAATATCCTCATTACTTACGATAAATCTGACACCGGCTGAACCAGGTGTGCATACCGGATTCAGGTCCGGCTCCTCCCCTGTTGCCACCTGAATAACTGCCCTTACAAAATCCACACCTGTCGAAAGGCGCACGAGGTCAGATCCTATAAAATCGCCTCCCATCCTGCCGCCGATCTCAATGATCTTTATATCTCCTCCCTGGGAGATCTTGATCTCGGTATGTGATGCGCTGTCCGTGATTCCCAGCGAATCGAGAGCATGACAAACGATCTCTTTTACACGGCACAGGATATCAGGATCAACCGATGCGGGCTCGATATGACCGGTCTCGATAAAATGAGGATTACCGGTCGTGTATTTTTCGGTCAATGCAAGAAAGTGGTGTTCTCCGTGATACGAGATATACTCAACACTGTATTCCTGTCCGGTGACAAATTCCTCGACAAGAGCATTATCTTCGAACCCCTGTTCCCTGGCAGCCGTGACCGCATCCTCAAGATCTTCCCTGCGCATGACCTTAGTTATGCCCCTGCTGCCTGATCTGTCGAGCGGTTTGACTATAACAGGGAAAGAAAGCTCCCTTCCCTCAAGATCAGCAGCGGAATGGACAAGGATGCTCAAAGGGGAAGGGTCACCGTTTTTCTCAAATGCTTCCCTCATGAGATGTTTGTTAGTTGATCTTGCTGAAGCTTCCATGCTGTTTCCGGGCAGCCCCAGTTTATCAGCAACATAGTTTACTGTAACAGCCGCAAGATCTGATGCTATGGTGCAAATGCCGTCGAGCTCCAGATCTTTGCAAACATTCAGGATCTCATCCTTCTCTATTATGCTTATGGGATAAAAAACATCCGCTATAGATTCCCCGACATCGTTAGCCTTCCAGGCAAAGACATGTGTCTCATATCCGAGTTCTTTGGCTCTTCTTATAAGCGGTTCCTGAAGATATGACGCTCCTATAACAGCAAGTCTCTTCATGATCTTTGCCAAAGCGCATTGAATCTTCCCAGCGCTTCTTCCTTCTTATAATCGATAAGATAATCCCTGTAGGAGTATTGCGGTTCATACCCCAGCTCCTCACGCGCGTTTTCGATATCCATCACAAAGCTCGTAAAGGTTGCGCCTTCGGGTTTGCTTATTATCTTTGAAGGATGATCCTTTGGGGAACATACCTCTATCATACCTTCGATCTGCTCGCGCAATGTTGTTTTCACTCCGGTTCCGGCATTGTATGTTCCTCCGTCAACAGATGCGAAGAGAGCTTTATACATCATCTGACAAAGGTCTTTTACATAGAGGATATCCTTGAAAGCATCCGGATTGCCCCACAGTTCTATATCCTCGCCACGCGAAGCGCGGTCTATCATATATCTGTAACCGATGGGACGCGCAATACCGTCAACATAGTATTCCTTTTCAGGGCTGTACAGATAAACATTGGGAAGCCTGAAGACAAAATTCTTCAGTCCGTATTCCTGCTTATAATGCTCCATTGTCTCTACTATCATTGACTTGGTAATAACATAAAAAGCGTGATCACCGGTATATATCAGTCTTTTCGGCATCTTCGGGGAAAGGACCTCGCTCTTTCCCCAGTAACCGCCCTGCTCTGACCAGCTCTGGGTATATAAGAATCTGTCCGCATTGTTGATGCGGGCATATTCAAGTATCCTGACGCCGCCCGTTATATTCGTATCTATATATTTGAAAGGATCATATTCCTTAAGATAAGCGGGAAGCAGACCGGCGAAATTGACTACCGCATATATATTCTCTGACGGCAGTTTCTCAAAATCCTCTGCTCTGGTAATATCCACTCTGCAGTATCTGATACCGTGTTCATCAAAAAAAGATGTATCCTTCCTGCCGGCGGCAATCACCTCGTATTCCGTGCCTTTGAGCTGTTCTGCGCAATAGTCGGTAAAATATGCCCCTATGTTACCGGTTGCTCCGAAAATAACTATCTTCTTCATTTTTCATCCTTATCATCATTAAGGATCTGCCTTATAACATACAAGGGACGGTCCTTGGTCTGAATAAATATATTGCCCACATAGATTCCGACGATTCCGGTAACCATTATAATGAGTCCGCCGACGAGGATTATTGTCGCTATGATACTGGTCCAGCCAATAGATACGTCGGCAACGAACTTGTATATCACAAGTCCTATTATCGTCAGGAAAGAAACGATAGCCATAATAAATCCGAAAGTAACAAATAACCTGATGATCTTATCAGACTGGGACGTCAGCAGTTCTATGGCCATGTTTATCCTCTTTTTCATTGAATAAGAAGACTTGCCTTCGAACCTCTCATCACACTCAACATCAATGGCAATCTGCCTGAATCCGAGCCACTTGAGATACATAACATATGCTCTGTGCTGCTCACGGAGTCTGCAGTAACTCTCGGCGACCTTGCGGTTTATTATGCTGAAATTGCACACAGAACCGTCATATGTATTATCCGTGGCAAAGTTATACACCTTATAGAACAGCCGCGACAATGCTTTCTTGACGGGACCGTCTTTGCGCTGAACCCGCTTTGCCAGAACAACATCATATCCTTCCTGCGCCTTGTCATACAACTTCTTTATTTCCTCTGGACGGTCCTGAAGATCACAGTCCATAACCACGATCCAATTACCGGATGCATTTTCAAGTCCTGCAAGTATAGCCTTCATCTGTCCGAAATTACGTGAAAGTTCTATGCCCTTGACGTGCTTGTCATCCCTGCATATCGCCTCGATCACTTCCCATGAGTTTTGAGGACAGCAGTCATTAACGAAAACTATCTCATAGTCTTCTGAAATTGCAGATAATACTTCTGTTAATCTCCTGTGCAGTTCGGGAAGCGCAGCGCGGCAACCATAAACCGGAATAACTGTAGATATTTCCATCGTTCCTCCAATATTCACGTCCGGACAATCATCTGTTATGCCCTAGGGTAACACTCCTCAATTTCATTATCTTAACTGTAAAAACGCATTACCGATTCAGTAATATATTCAAGTTCTTTTTCTTTCAAATTGTAGTGAAGCGGCAATCTTAAAAGGCGCTCACTCTCTTTAGTAGTATATTTGTCTTCCCCGTTGAATCTTCCGAACTTTAATCCTGCTTCCGCAGAGTGAAGAGGGACATAATGGAAGACCGCATTTATCCCGTTATCACGAAGATAGGATATCAGTCTGGTCCTTTCCTCAAGATCCCTGGTCTTTATGTAAAACATATGAGCATTATGAACACATCCTTCAGGTATATAAGGCAATTCTATCCTGTCTTTCAGGACATCACTGCTGCTGAAATATTCATAATAAAGATTCCACTTTCTCATCCGGTCATCAAAGATCTCATCAGCGGCTTCCAGCTGTGCCCAGAGATACGCGGCATTGAGTTCGCTCGGGAGATATGAACTTCCTTTATCGACCCATGTATACTTATCTATCTGCCCTCTGAAGAACTTTGAACGGTTGGTGCCTTTCTCTCTGATTATCTCAGCCTGTTCAACATCGCCGGGGTCTCTTAACAGGATCGCTCCGCCCTCACCCATGCAGTAATTCTTTGTCTCGTGGAAGCTGAAGCATCCGTAATCACCGATAGATCCCAATGCTTTTCCTTTATAAAAAGCCCTTACGCCCTGGGCGGCATCCTCAACCACCTTTAACCCGTGCCGCTTTGCGATATCGATTATCTTGTCCATCTCACAGCCTACGCCGGCATAGTGAACGGGAACGATAACCTTTGTCTTTCCGGTAACAGCATCTTCTATCAGATCTTCGTTGATATTCATAGTGTCAGGTCTGATATCGACAAATACTATTTTCGCGCCTCTTAAGACAAAGGCATCCGCAGTCGAACAAAAAGTAAAAGAAGGCATTATGACCTCATCGCCTTCTTTTATATCACTCAGAATCGCGGCGATCTCAAGCGCATGCGTGCATGAGGTTGTCAGCATGGCCCTGGAAACACCGGTTTTCTCTTCTATCCACTTATTGCATTTCCGCGTATACTTTCCGTCACCGCACAGTTTGTGTTCGACAGTGACAGCATCCTTTATATAATCAAGTTCCTTACCGACTAAAGTAGGCTCATTAAAATTGATCATAACCGTTCCTTAAAGAAATATGATTTTTTAATAGTATCACAGGAACATAACTACAACAAATATAGAAAAGGGGCTGTCTCATTTGTTTTGAGACAGCCCCGTAATTAATTTCAGTTATTCAACAGATGTTCTATCAGAACTTGCCTGCCTTGGCAGCTTCCTCAACGGATACTGCTGTAGATACTGTCATACCGACCATCGGGTTGTTGCCGGCACCGATGAGACCCATCATCTCAACGTGAGCAGGAACTGAAGAAGAACCTGCAAACTGAGCGTCAGAGTGCATACGGCCCATAGTATCTGTCATACCGTAGGAAGCAGGACCTGCAGCCATGTTATCAGGGTGAAGTGTACGGCCTGTACCACCGCCGGATGCAACGGAGAAGTACTTCTTGCCTGCCTCGAGGCGCTCCTTCTTATATGTGCCTGCAACAGGGTGCTGGAATCTTGTAGGGTTGGTTGAGTTACCTGTGATGGAAACGTCAACGTTCTCCTTCCAGAGAATAGCAACGCCTTCCTGAACATCGTCTGCACCATAGCAGTTAACCTTTGCTCTCGGAGAATCAGGATTCTTGGAGTAGCATGTTCTGGAGAGTTCCTTAAGCTCGCCTGTCTTGTAATCATACTCTGTCTCAACATATGTGAAGCCGTTGATTCTGGAGATGATCTTAGCAGCATCCTTTCCGAGACCGTCAAGGATAACTCTGAGGGGCTTCTGA
>CACYRM010000061.1 GCA_902776845.1 Oscillospiraceae bacterium | reverse complement strand
TGTGAAGCCGTTGATTCTGGAGATGATCTTAGCAGCATCCTTTCCGAGACCGTCAAGGATAACTCTGAGGGGCTTCTGACGAACACGGTTAGCCTTCTCGGCGATACCGATAGCACCCTCTGCAGCTGCGAATGACTCGTGACCTGCGAGGAATGCGAAGCACTCTGTATCCTCTTCAAGGAGCATCTTACCGAGGTTACCGTGACCAAGACCTACCTTACGTCTGTCAGCAACGGAACCGGGAATGCAGAAAGCCTGGAGGCCTTCACCGATAGCAGCAGCAGCGTCAGCAGCTCTTCTGCAGTTCTTCTTGATAGCGATAGCAGCGCCTACAGTGTAAGCCCACTTAGCGTTCTCAAAGCAGATAGGCTGAATGCCTTCGATGAGGTGATAAACATCAAGACCGGCATCTTTTGTGATCTTCTCAGCTTCTTCAATTGAAGCAATGCCGTACTCAGCAAGCTTTGCGTTGATCTGGGGGATTCTTCTCTCGTATGATTCAAATAAATCTGCCATTTGTCATTCCTCCTTATTCCTTGCGCGGATCGATGAACTTAACAGCATCGTCAACACGTCCATACTTGCCTGAAGCCTTCTTAAGTGCTTCAGCAGGCTCGTCACCCTTCTTGATGAAATCCATCATCTTACCGAAGTTAACGAACTTGTAGCCGATGATCTCGTCGTTCTCGTCGATAGCGAGGTCTGTGATATAACCGTCTGTAAGCTCAAGATAACGGGGACCCTTAGCGAGTGTACCGTATGTTGTACCAACCATTGAACGTGCACCCTTACCGAGATCCTCAAGACCTGCGCCGATCTGGAGTCCGTCCTCAGAGAAAGCGCTCTGTGTTCTTCCGTAAACGATCTGGAGGAAGAGCTCTCTCATTGCTGTGTTGATAGCGTCGCAAACAAGGTCTGTGTTAAGAGCTTCGAGGACTGTGAGTCCGGGAAGGATCTCAGATGCCATAGCAGCGGAGTGTGTCATACCGGAGCAGCCGATCGTCTCAACCAATGCCTCCTGGATGATACCGTCCTTTACGTTGAGGGACAGCTTGCAAGCACCCTGCTGGGGAGCGCACCAGCCGATACCGTGTGTGTAACCGGAGATGTCCTTAACATCCTTTGCGCTAACCCACTTTGCTTCCTCAGGGATCGGTGCGGCACCGTGATGAACACCCTGATGAACAGAGCACATGTTCTTGACTTCTGTCGAATAAATCATGTCTATTTCTCCTTTCCTTTCAAGGAATTTGTTGGTGGAATGAAATAAAGTTTCCGAGTAGTAATTATATAAAAGCGAGGGGGGCATTTCAACCGAAAAGCCCCCCTATTCTTAGTTAAATTAAAAAGATTTAATGATTGTTCACTTTATCGCTTCCACCATGGACTTAACATACTCACCTACATGTTCAGGAGCGTCTTTTCCATACTGCGCAACGATCTTTACGATAGCGGAACCAACAATGACCCCGTCAGCGCTGGAAGCCATCTTCGCAGCCTGTTCGGGAGTGGAAATGCCGAATCCGACCGCGCATGGAACATCCGTTGCAGCCTTTACGGCAGCACAAAGCGAAGGAATGTCAGTAGTTATCTGACTTCTGACACCTGTTACACCCAGACTGGATACTATGTAGATAAATCCGGAAGCTGAAGATGCCACCATTGAGATACGCTCATCTGACGTAGGCGCGATAAGCGATATCAGATCGATCCCGTACTGCCTGCATATGCCGTCAAACTCATCCTTCTCCTCATAAGGAACATCAGGCAGGATTATTCCGTCGATGCCGCATTCTGATGCCTTCTGGCAGAATCTTTCGATGCCGTATGAGAAAACGACATTTGCGTATGTCATAAATACCATCGGAACTGTTACCCCAAGCTCCGTTCTGAGCCGTATCACCATCTCGAAAACCTTATCTGTAGTGCAGCCGCCTTCAAGGGCTCTTAAGCTTGCCTCCATGATGACCGGTCCTTCAGCCGTAGGGTCTGAAAAAGGTATTCCGAGTTCTATCAGAGATGCGCCTGCTTTCTGCATCTCAACGATACAGCGCGCTGTGGTATCAAGATCAGGATCTCCGCATGTAATAAACGGAATGAACGCTTTACCGTTCTCAAATGCTTTAGCTGTATTACTCATTGATGTTCTCCCCTCTGTAACGTGCGATAGCAGCGCAGTCCTTGTCACCTCTTCCGGATATCGTGATCACCATGATCTTGTCATTCGAAAGTGTAGGAGCGAGCTTCATTGCGTAAGCAACAGCGTGTGCCGATTCTATCGCAGGAATGATGCCTTCCGTTCTGGACAGATACTCAAAGGCGTTTACGGCCTCATCGTCAGTAATGGCAACATACTGTGCCCTGCCCGTGTCGTGAAGCATCGCGTGCTCAGGTCCGATACCCGGATAGTCGAGACCTGCGGAGATCGAATATACCGGAGCGATCTGGCCGTACTCATCCTGGCAGAAATATGACTTCATACCGTGGAAGATTCCGAGCTTGCCCGTATTGATCGTAGCAGCCGTCTCAAAGGTGTCTATTCCTCTTCCTGCAGCTTCACAGCCGATAAGGTTTACGCTCTTGTCTTCAATATAGTGATAGAAGGATCCGATAGCATTGGAACCGCCGCCGCAGCATGCGAGAACGTAATCAGGAAGGCGGCCTTCCTTCTCGAATACCTGGGCCTTTGATTCACGTGAGATAACAGCCTGAAAATCTCTTACGATGGTCGGGAACGGATGAGGACCCATTACGGAACCTAAGCAGTAGTGTGTATCGTCGATCCTTGTTGTCCATTCGCGCATACACTCGGATACGGCATCCTTTAAAGTTGCCGTACCTGATGTCACGGGAACAACATCAGCACCAAGGAGCTTCATTCTGTATACGTTAAGTGCCTGACGCTCACAGTCGACCTTGCCCATGAAGATCACGCATTCCATACCAAAGAGAGCAGCCGCCGTAGCTGTGGCAACACCGTGCTGGCCTGCGCCTGTCTCGGCTATGAGTCTGGTCTTTCCCATTTTCTTTGCAAGAAGAGCCTGGCCTAACACGTTATTGATCTTGTGAGAACCCGTATGATTCAGATCTTCCCTTTTAAGATAGATCTTTGCTCCGCCCAGATCCTTCGTCATCTTCCCGGCATAATAAAGATTGGACGGACGTCCGGCGTAGTCATTCAATAACTCCGTGAGTTCTTTATTGAACTCCGGATCATTCTTGTAATGGTTATAAGCTTCTTCAAGCTCGATTACCGCATTCATCAGAGTCTCGGGGATATACTGTCCTCCGTGTATTCCGAATCTTCCTTTTGACTCAGGCATATCTACCTCCATACTTAACTGCTTTAATGAAATCCGCTATTATCTTTTCATCTTTAATTCCGTCAGTCTCAACTCCGGAACTTACATCCACCGCATATGGTTCAAGTAAAGCGATCGCTTCTCCCACAGACTCCGGATCAAGTCCTCCGGCGAGGAAATATTCCCTCCCGAAATCCTTCAGGATAGTCCAGTCAAATCTTTTACCGCTTCCCGCCCCGGAATCGATCATGACAAAATCCGCAGGACTGTTTTTCGCCTTTTCCAGAACGCCTTCCTCACCTGCCTTATATGCCTTGATCACCGGACGTTCCAGAGTTCTCTTTACATATTCCACATATTCATCAGACTCATGACCGTGAAGCTGTACCATCTCAACTCCGCTGATCCTCGAGATCCTGATCACATTATCCAGAGGCTCATCCATAAAGACACCGACCGGTATTATATCAGTCCTCAGGAGCGATATCAGTTCGTTTGCCTTATAAGGATCGACATATCTTTTAGACTTTTCGAAAAAGACAAAACCGGCATAATCAGATCCGTGTCTGTTAACGGCGGTGATGTCTTCCAGACGGGAAAGCCCGCATATCTTCAGCCTGGTTCCAAACATTATTCTGTTCCTTTCAGCGACTTAAGAAATGCCGTTTTATCTTCTGCTCTCATCATGGATTCTCCGATGAGGACCGCGTCCACACCGGCCTGCTCCAGGACTTCAACATCTTCTCTGGACTTTACACCGCTCTCGGCAACGAAAATTGCCTGATCTCCGATATAATCTCTTAACCTCAGACAATTCGCCGGATCTACAGTGAAATCTCTTAAGTTGCGGTTGTTTACTCCGATAACTCTTGCGCCTTCACCCAGAGCCATATCACATTCATTTTTATCATGTGCTTCAACAAGAGCCGTAAGTTCAAGTTCGTCACATATCCTGATATATTTTCCTAAGGTCCCTGCATCAAGGATCGAACAGATAAGAAGCACAGCAGAAGCTTTTCTTGCACGCGCTTCGTAGATCATATATTCATCGACCGTGAAATCCTTTCTCAATACGGGAATCCTTACTTCCGATGCGATCCCTTCAAGGTAATCAACAGAACCCATGAACCACTTCGGTTCAGTAAGGCATGAGATACATGAAGCACCGGCTTTTTCATAAGACCTTGCGATCTCCAGATACGGAAAATCTTCAGCTATGATGCCCTTTGAAGGTGAGGCTTTCTTGACCTCGCAGATAAAACTTATTCCGTCTTCCTTAAGTCTTTTCTCGAAAGCAAAACCTGTGGAAGGAGCGGCATAAGCCAGATCCATCATTCTTGAAGTCGGTACTTCAAGTTTCTTATCCAGATAGATCCCGCGGTTATGTTCTGCGATCTGTTCAAGAATATCAGCCATTTGAGTTTCCTTTGTTCATTACTTATTGGATTCTTCAACAAACTTATTGAGTGCAGCCAAAGCAGCGCCGCTGTCGATAAGATGCTTTGCCTGGCCAACACCTTCTTCGATCGTTTTTGCCTTGCCTGCAGCATAGAGAGCAGCACCTGCATTCATGCATACGACATTTCTCTTAGGTCCTGTGATCTTCCCTTCAAGAATGCCTCTTGTAATCTCAGCGTTCTCGGCAGGAGTTCCGCCCAAGATATCTTCCTTGGTGCCTCTTTCAAAACCGAAATCCTCAGGCTTGATCTCATATGTGGTTATAGAACCGTCAGGTCTTAATTCGGCAACGAATGTCTCTGCAGATCCGGAGATCTCATCAAGCTTATCTTCACCGTAGACTACAAGAGCACGCTTGGCACCAAGTGATTTTAAAACATGGGCAACAGGCTCTGCCAGATACTGGTCATATACACCAAGGAGATAGAAATCCGGATGTGCGGGATTCGTCAAGGGACCGAGGATATTGAATACTGTCCTGAAGCCCAGTTCCTTGCGGATAGGTCCGACATACTTCATTGATGTGTGATACTTCTGCGCAAAGAAGAAGCAGAAGCCTGCGTTCTTAAGCAGTTCAACACACTTTTCAGGCTCAAGATTAATGTTGGCGCCCAAAGCCTCAAGACAGTCAGCCGTACCGGACTTGGATGATGCGGCCCTGTTGCCGTGCTTTGCAACTTTTACGCCTGCGGATGCGATAACGAATGCCGATGTTGTCGAGATGTTGAAGCTCTGAGCGCGGTCTCCGCCGGTTCCGACGATCTCAAGGACTTCCATATCGCCCTTATCGACCTTTGTAGCGTGATCACGCATGGCTGCAGCACATCCGGTTATCTCATCGATAGTCTCAAAGCCTGCGCTCTTGGTGGACAATGCAGCGAGGAAAGCAGCATTCTGTGTCGATGTCGACATGCCGCTCATGATCTCGTTCATAGTGTCATAAGCCTCCTGATATGTGAGGTCTTCCTTGTTTACGATCTTCTCAATTGCCGCCTTAATCATTTTTCTTTCTCCTTCCGGTTGGTTCTGCCGGAAATAAAAATCCCCGGCAGGAATATAAGTGTTCCTGCCGGGGACGAATTAAAAACTAATCCGCGGTGCCACCCTGGCTTTGCGTTTGTGAGACGCACACTCAAAGGATACCAACATATCCCGGACTGCTTACGCGAGTCTTACGTTGCACATTTAATGCACCCTCCGCGGTCCATTTGATAATCCGGTTCCCGCTTCACTCTCAGCATCGGAAGCTCTCTGTAGGGCCTGTTACTACCTTTATCTCCGCATCAACGGTTTGATTGTTATGACAAAAATAATACTTAATGTCTGAAAAGTCAACTGCTTTTTCTGATCGCACCTGAAATATCACCGCTTATCCTGCTGTGTGCGCGGTACGGCATCAGGGTTCTTATCCTTTCTGATCTTCAGAAGAGTCAGATCGGTCTCATGCCATATCAAAGCCATGACAGCGGCTATCGCAAAAGTCCTGTACACCTGTGTATCCAAAGAGATTCCGGTAATCAGAAATCCTGTTAATGCGAGTATGCCGAGAAGGTTCTTCCTCCTGAACGCGAAAACATACAATGATGAAAAACATGCAATCAGAAGACCTAAGCCTATAACGCCTCCTTCTATCAGGGTGTTTATATACATGTTGTGGGATTCGTATGTGAAATCATTTCCCGGAGCCACATAATTAACTGTATCCGCAAAAGAGCCCAGTCCGTTTCCGAAAAGCATCCGCAAAGGATTCTGGGTTACAAAGAACTCCATTGCAGCTTTCCATATCTCAGATCTTCCTGTTCCGCCTCCGCTTATCAGCGCGGAAACACTGAACCTGCTGATCTGCGAAGGTCCGATACCGTTTTCGGCACAGAAAAGAAATACAGCTAACAATGCGGCCATCGCACCGAGAACTATATACTTTGTTTTTCCCTTAATGCTCAGTACCCAAACCAGGATAATGCAAAGCATCGTAAGAAGTCCGCCGCGGGAACCGGATAAATAGACTATGCCCAAAACGATCAGAAGACAGACAATATTCAGTATTATCCTCTTCTTTTTCAAAAGTTCGGTCATGCACAGCGCAAACGCAATAGCAAGACTGCCTGAAAAATCATTCGGATCCATAAGGCTGAATATCTCGACATACATTCTTCCGCCATGGAAAAAGCTGAAACAGAGCGCACTGAGCAGCGAGATAAAAATGCTGCCGTAAAGAGCATATCCGATAAGCTTCAGTTCAAGATCAGAATAACTGCGGATACTGACACTGACTATGATGAGAAACGTTACCATAAACTGCATCGAATACCAGTCCAGCGCAAATGCCCTGTTCCATAATCCGGTGGAGATCATAAACAGAAAATATACGTAAACGGGAATAAACAGTTTATTGAACTCAAACTTTCTTGTTAAAAGGATCTCAATGAACGAGACCATGATATACAGCACAGCCACAAGAGACTGAATGGAAGAACTGGTAATAAAACCGGCAAGAGCAGTGCTTATAGGCAGGAAAGCAATATACAGTGTCAGTATCAGGGTGCTGTATTTAACAGACATATCCTTAATGGTTATCTCTTTGCGGAATATTACACTTCCTAAAGACACTTCAGTCACTCCCGTACCTTAATGTTCAGCCCAGTCTGTATGTATCTCTTACCATCTCATAAGAAGCAACATCATCAGGATAATACTCTACTGAGATGAAATGAAGCTTGTTGTTCCTGTCGGCAAAAAGCCATATGGAAATATACATTCCGTCCTGATACATTCCGCTGATCTCGTAAGCGGAATAACCGCCGATCCAGGTCTTTTTGACCTCTAAGTTCTTATAACCCTCTGACTCCATTTCCCGGGACAGATTATCCGCAGATAAAGAAACACCGGCATCATCATATTCTCCCTGGAAGACTGTAAGATTAATGATCGTCTGTGTTTCTGTATTGAATTTCTGGTATCTTGATTCGTAGACACTGTCCATACCGTCAGCTTCATGCCAGTCAGCCCAGTTTCCCTGAGTCAGGGCAATCTCGCCGGTAATACTGTCACCGACAGTCTCATAGTCACTGTAGTCATATGTCGGCAACACTTCGGTGGTATCACTTGTTTCAGAAGTTTCCGTTATATCAAAAGACTCTTTCGGAGAAGGTACGGTTATGTTTCCGGAACCATTGTAATCGCCATACTGGTCTTCCCTTATGAAAGTGATATAAGACGCACTATCCATATTTGTAAGATCCAGGATATCGTATTCTTTTCCATCAATATCAGAAACTAAATAGAAGCCGAAATAATGAGTTGTCCATTCATCGTCGTTCTCACGTGAACCGTCCTTGATCATCTCCTCATTATTCAGACAAATGCAGATAAGGTTTTCTTTATCATACGTAACATTGTTACGGAAAAGCTGACGGAGCTCATCTTTCGTTACACCATAATCCTCAAGATCCTCTGTGATGTATTCAAGGGCATCTTTTCCGGTATATATATCATAATGTCCGGAATAGTAATTGTCCGTGGTATCAGCATATGACATATAGTATTTGAAAGTATTATCCCGTTTGTTGAAAACAAGATAAGATCCGTCACCTGTTGTGATCCACTTGTTCTTAAGGATCTTCTTTTCGTAAACGGCCGAATCATCTTCATCAGTTGATGCGGTCCTGACTTCGTCACGTGCGAGTTCCGCTCTTCCGATATAATCTGATACCAGGAACACATAAAGCAGGATTACCGCAATGATCATGATAACTGACATTATGATACCGGCAATAGCCTTGCCTTTTCCGGCCTGCTTTTTCTTTCCCGAGGTTATCAGACCGATAACCGAAAAGATCAGCCCGAACAGACTGGTAATACCGGCGGTAAAGATACCGATCAGAGACAAAACAAATCCGGCAGTACACATACCGTTTTTTTCAGGCTGCGGCGCGACCGGAGGCTGAGCAGCAGGCTTCTGGTAAACAGGCTGCTGATATACGGGCTGTTGATATACCGGTTGCTGATAGATCGGCTGTTGATATACCGGCTGCTGTGTAACAGGCTGAACAGGCTGTGGTTGCTGGGTTACAGGGAGCTGTCCGCCGCAACTGGTACAAAACCTGGTGCCGTCATTATTTGCAGCTCCGCAATTTGGACATATTAGCATACAAGAATCTTTCCTTATAAATATTTAATAAACAGGCTGAAACGCTCCGTTTATTTCTCCTTTGAATCAGCTTTGGCTTTAACATTTGTGTTTTCCTGGACGGCAATACTGTCTTTAGCCTTTTTCCGTGCCTGAAGCCATGGCACTGCAATAACCCGGTAAATATACGAGAGTATGGCTGCAAGAGGTATAGCCAAAAGGACACCGGGGACTCCCCACAACTTGCCGCCGACAACAAGGAAAACAAGGATAAGAAATGCCGGAACCTTAAGTGCGGAACCGAACAGTCTCGGCTTGATAACATAGCCGTCGATAAGCTGCAGAGCAAGAGTAAACACGAGGAACGGAATAACAAATTCCGGTTTTACCAGCAAAAGGATGACCGCACAGATAAAAGCACCGACAAACGGTCCGAATGTAGGAGCCAGATTTGTAAGCGCAACAACAACGGAACAGAAGACAGCATACGGCATATGCATGATGCACATAAAAGTTCCGTTGACTATTCCGACTATCAGGGCATCCACAAGTTCACATATGATAAACCTTGAGAAGATCGAATTGAACTTGATCCAAACGTTTTTACAGTTCTCGTAATATTTTGAAGGAATCGCGAGAAAGAAGAATTCCGTTAACAGCTCGACCAGTTTCTTTTTCCCGATGAGAAAATAAAAAGCGAGAATGATGCCGATAAGGAAATTGAATGCTCCGGAACCGATACTGGCCGAGAATCTGAGCATACCGGAAGGAGTCATGTCATTGCCGAAAACGAACTTGCTCACAACCGCAGTAAGGTTGCTCTGCTCATCAATAAAACCGGTAAGACTCAGCTTCATATCCTGATCGAGTTCGGTGGAAAGCACCAGTTCCTTAAGGCTGTTCATATAATCTGACAGACCCAAAGCAAAAGTCGTGATATTGTCAATGAGCATAGGTGCTAAAACAACGATCATACCGACAAGGAAACCGATCACAAATATCAGGGCGACTGTAGCGGAAACGATCCACGCAACATAATCATTCTTTTTTATCAGTTTCTGAACTCGCTTGTAAATAAACACCGCCAGCGGATTAACCGTATAGGCTATAACAGCACCGATGATTACCGTGGAGGTAATGTATAAAAAAGAATTGAAGAAAACTTTGATATTTCCAAGGTTCGAAACGAGCATATAAAAAACGACGACGATACAAAGAGATATCGTAAGTCCTGCCCATCTGTTTTTCTCGTACTTATTGAAACGTTCTTTATAATTACTCATGTAAGTATTATATCAATATAAAAGGGATAATTCACCATAAAAGAAAACTCCCGCCGGTATGGGCGGGAGTGGGATTTACAGTTACAAATCTATTTAAATGTAATTCAAGTTCCGGTCGTTCTGTTGATTCAATATTTGAGAGAAACTCAATTTTAAGTATAAAAACTTACCTGGAGGAAACCTGTGAATCAAGCGAGACCAACCGTCTGCTTGTTTGTGTATCACTTCCCATTGGTCTCACCTCCTTTGAACCTCTTAAGTTCTTTTTTCTGATGGCTTGAGTATAGCACATTATTAGTCAGAAAGTGTTACAAAATAGTGAACGATTTCTGACATAGAAATATCAGACCGGTGCCGGAATTCCAAAGTCCTTGTCACCGTCTCTCGATAAAAATGTCATGGGAGAAAGTTCAACAGGCTTGCCGTCAGCAGAAGATACAGCCTTCATATAGAAGGTCATCTCCGGATGCGGGCAGTCTTCAACAGGATTCATCTTTCCGTCGTAAAGCTCTGATACGACAACCGGTGCCATATAACCCTCAGGCATAAGAACGTTCAGTGTATCGCCTTTATAGAGTTTATTCTTTTGAATAGCTCTTATAAGTCCTGTATCAGGATCAAAACTCTCAGTTACGCCGACAACAAACGCAGGCTTGTTATATGACTTGTCCGGATCTATCTTTGCGTCATCACACGGAGCATCGAAAAAGAACCCGGTGTCATAATCCCTGTGAACAACCTTATCCAGAATAACCTTCCAGCGTTCATCTACCTTGTAATTTTCCGGATCTTTGCAGTACAGATCTACAGCTTCCCTGTAGACTTTCGTTACTGCCGCGGCATAGTACGCGCCCTTGATCCTGCCTTCGATCTTGAAAGAATTGATCCCCGCATCCAAAAGCTCCGGGATATGATCTATCATGCAGATATCACGGCTTCCGAATATATAGGTTCCCCTGCTGTCTTCTTCGACAGGCAGGACCTTATCCGGACGTTTTTCCTCAACAACGCTGTATCCCCACCTGCACGGCTGTGCACAGGCACCGCCGTTCGATCTTCTGCCGGTAAAATAATTCGATAAAAGACATCTTCCGGAATAGGAAACACACATGGCTCCGTGAATAAAACACTCGAGCTCAACATCTGAAGGGATTGCCTTCCTTATCTTTTTGATCTGTTCAAGGGAAACTTCACGCGCGAGGACTATTCTTTTCGCGCCCTGTGAAGCCCAGAAATTACATGCAGCGCTGTTGGTTACACTCGCCTGTGTCGAAATATGGATCTCCAGATCAGGACACAGTGTGCGGGCCATGGTAAAGACACCGGGATCGGAGATAAGGACAGCATCCGCTCCGCTCTCTTTCCCTACAAACTCTATTGCATGCTCAAGTCCGGAGAGATCCTCCTCGGTAGGCATAACATTTAAAGTCACATAACATTTGACACCGTGTTCGTGAGCATAGGCTATTCCCGCCTTCATCTCATCTTCATTAAAATTGTCACTGAATGCACGGAGCCCGTAACTTGTTCCGGAAAGATAGACTGCGTCAGCGCCGTATTCAACAGCTGCGCGGAGTTTATCCGGGTTGCCTGCGGGGCTTAAAATCTCAAATTGCGAACGGTCTAATGACATAATGATTCCTTTGCAATCAACCGTATGAGCTTTATTCAGGATCAATCATCAGGTATGATCTCAAGACTTCCGCTCTCACTCGGTTCTGTCTCTTCAGTCTCAGATGTTCCGGCCGCATCAGCGGTTATCCAGTTATCCCTGTACTTCTCTATATTATCCTCATGCTGGGAAAGCGTGGTCGCATATGCAGTACCGCCGTCAACACCGGTAGCGCAGAAATACATATAGTTGCAGCCCGGCTCCGGATAAAGAGCAGCTGATATGGCATCAAGACCCGGCATACATATAGGTCCCGGGGGAAGTCCCTGATGTGTATAAGTGTTGTACGGACTGTTTATATTGAGTTCCGCATCAGTATGAAGGATCGAAGCCTTTCCGCCGTTGATCTCAACAAGATAATTGATGGTTGCGGAAGATCCGAGATATCTCATGTCCTCATCATCCGAATCCAGTCTGTTATGGAAAACAGCGGAAATAAGCATCATGTCGGAAGGCTTGCCTGTCTCCATCTG
>CACYRM010000060.1 GCA_902776845.1 Oscillospiraceae bacterium | reverse complement strand
TGCATTATGAGGATCACAACCGGAGATACGATGCATGTTTACGGCGCGATCGGAGCTGGTGTTGACTATACCGTACGCTTCAGGGTAAGGCTTGAAAGTGAGATAGACGGTGCCGTACTGTCCTCTGCCGTGGTCGCGGCATCAAAGCGTTTTCCGTATTTCTCAGGACGTCTTGTGTGTACCGGGGATTCATATGAATACGAGGATAATCCGCTTCCTGTTGTTGTTCTTGAGGGTGATTCAAAAGCCGTGCTGAATTCAGCTTCGACCAATTACCATGTGTGGGCAGTGTCTTATCTTGGCGATGTCTTATATCTGGATTTCTTCCACGGGATAACAGACGGTACCGGAATGTACAGAGTGCTTGCGGTCATTCTTTACAATTACTGCAGGGAAATCTACGGAATAGATGAGATTGCGGAACTTGAGTCTTCCGGTACTGATGCCGAGACGGAAGATCCGCAGGATAAGATGGATCCCGTTCCGGTCCCGGATGTGTCTTATACTCCCGCATTTACACTGGAGACAGACGGCGGACTTACTTCCGCTCCGCCCGTGATCTGGGATGTCAGTATCCCTGAAGATGCCTTTGTTGAATTTGTACGGTCCAACGATTCGACTCCGGGAACCATGACCGAGATCCTCATGGGAAAAGCGATTGATTCTCTTTATCCCGGCCATGCAAAGCCCATCATAAGCTCTTACGTAATTAATGCCAGACCTATGGTCGGTGCCGTCCCGACAAGCCATAACTGCCTCGGCATGTCCATTTTCAATTATTCTTCCGTGATCGGTTCCATGCCTCTCGATAAACAGGGCACCGTATACCGCGGAAAGACCTTCGTGCAGAGCAGGGAAGAAGCGGTGGTCCCGGGGCTTAAAGTAAATGCCACAGTCGTGAAGTCGGTCCTCAAAGACAATCCTTCACTGTCTTCCAGGAAAGATATATTTACCGCGATGTTCAACGGTGGCGAAGGTTTTATCACTTATCTCGTAAGCTATCCCGGAAAGTGGAAATACCCTTCTATCGGAAAATACATGAAGGAATTCTGGACACATCCGCCGTGCACATTCGGCCTGATGATCATCCTCGGCGCCGCAGGCGGAAATATATCACTTTCCATCCAACAGAGATTTGCTGAAGATTCAGTTGTGGAGAAGTTCCTTTCCCTGCTCGGCGAAAACGGCATCCCTTATACCGTAGTGTCCAAAGGACCGAGCGATGTTGCGGGATTTGAGATACCGGGTTAATAGCTTTCCAAATGACAGAAATTTATCTTTCACTTCACATCCGACATTTTCTCCGACTGTTTTGCTTTAAAAATCCGGACAAATAGTCGGATTCAAGCCGCTTCAGTCCATTTATTCACTCTATCTTTCTGTTACTATTTACTCAACGGAAGCGGAAGGTCGGTTTTCACGATGTATAACGGAGGTATCAATTATGTGTTTTTTATTATTCGGTTCTAATTCCGACGAGAAGATCAGGGAGCGCGAGAAGAAGTGGCGCGAAGAAGAGCTCGAGGAAGAATATGATGAGCTCGACGGTATCGAGGATGCGGATTATTAAGGAGACAGAGCAATAGCAGATGTTTTCCGGCAGTGATGTTTCAGGCATAACGGGCGGAGCCTTTTTTTCCGGACTGACCGGAGAGGCGGGTTCTGCTCCGCCATTTTTGGTTACGGCCCTGATAATCCTTCTGGCCGTTGTACTGGTTGCTTTATTTGCGGTTACCGTTCTTTACAGGAGCCGGGAGAGCCGCATACGCAGAAAGGAACAGGCGGAGAGGGAAGTAGCCGTCAGGCGGAGAATAAGGCCGTCAGATAAGAGGGAAGTGTTCGAGCGTGATAATTACACCTGTCAGATCTGCGGTATATCGAGGGATTATCTGGACAGTTTCTGTGAAGGGTTAGGCGATTATCTTCTGCTCGAAGCGGATCACATCAGGTCCGTATCGCAGGGCGGAACGGGCCGCGACATTGATAATCTTCAATGTCTTTGCTGGCGATGCAATCGCAAGAAAGGCGGCAATAAGACTAACGAGCAGGTAAGGGATATGATCGATTACGGGATCGGTTATCTTAACGATGACAGTGAATGGTGAGCCGGATCAAGGCTGCCGGAGAGCAGCGGTCAGGAATCAATATAAGGTCCCAATGGACATGCCACTACCTTGAGCCACGGTATCCTACCCCGTAGGTATCCGTGTAGTAATCGATGCGTCTTGAATCGTTGAATTCCGGTTCGTATATATTCTCAGCGGGATCGATACCGACAAGAGAACATACTGCGTTATGCGCCCGCACAGTGAGATCTTTCTCACGCTCTTTGGGCCTGAGGCTCATATCCGGATATAGAGGCTCGCCGATATGCAGAGTGAACAACGCTGTCTGACGGAATAACTTCCTGCGTATCGGACCCGGTTCACGGTACGAGAAGCCCATTGGCAGGATTGGTTTGTTGTTGGTGACCGCGATCAGCGCAGCACCGCGTTTGAATGGACGGATAGGCATGTAGTATTCCCACATGCTGCCTTCGGCATAGATGTGAAGCCAGCCGTGACCATTTAAAAGATTGCCGATCTCTTTCAGAAATACTTTCTGTGCCGCAACGCTGTCCTCGGGTATGGGAATGCCGCCGACAAACCTTATGAGCGTGCCGTTCTCACCGTTGATATTCTTTGCCCAGGAAAGCAGATTGGGTCTGAACGGACGTATAGTTTTCATGACCGCGAGATAATCCCACATATGAACATGATTGCAGACTGAGATCGCGCCGTTCTCAAGATCGGATCTGTATTTCTTTATGTTTTCGCGGCCTTCGACCTTAAGTCCCAGACGGATTGATGTAAGAGGGAAAACGATAACGTTAAGAAGCAGCCGGACGAGATTCTGCCTGAAGCGGAACCATTTTGTTCTGTCGATATAAGGGTAGGAAGTGTCGAATACAAACCCGCGGTCCTTACGGATCACAAGGTAATGCCTGTCGGTTATCTCAGGATAGGGATACCGGTTTGTTTTGGGGTCAAACATGATCGGTTACTGTTCACACTTCCGTTGTTATCTATAAGCAATGATACCTTTATTGCAGACTGCGGGCAAGGAAACTGAGCGGTATGACAGCGTGTCAAATACATATAACTGTTGTCCTTTTGGTAAACTATTTGTTACTTTTTACTGTTCAGGGTATAAGTCCGCATAATTAGAAAATATAATTTAGAATCATAAATCGGGATATGCGAAAGCTAAGGAACATATCAGAGCATGGAACAGGCAACCAACCAAAAACTGACTGAAAACGTCAATTCAACCTTTTTGGGCAGAACGATGCAGCTGCTCATCCGTAACGCGTTTGAGTTTACGGTCGTAGTCATGTGCTTCGTGCATGCGCTGCTGTTCGTTATTTTCCTGATTTCCGAAATAATGCCGCTGGTAACCTACAACCTGATAAGCGTTGCTGTTTATATCACGTGTTTCTTCCTGTGCAAGACAAGACATATCCTGGCGGTCTATGCGAGCATTATTCTTGAAGTTACCATTTATGCGGTCGTATCCACTTATTATGTGGGACTGCGCTGCGGTACTTTTTTCTTCCTTTTCTCGATCATTCCGATAATCATCTATTTCGGAAGCCATCTGTTTAAAGGACCTGAGAGACGGGGCGTTGCTCTGATGCTCTTTTTGGATTTTGTGACATTCGCAGTCCTGTATGTCTGTTTCTCGGATCTGCCGCCGGTATATCCCGTGGCACCCGTGGTAAAAACTATTTTGGTGATATTCTCAGCGTTTGCGATGGTATTCGCGATAATGTTCTATAACGCGATCTACATCTATTCGAGCGAGAACGAGGTTACGAGCCTTGAACAGAGGAACAGAAAGCTGTCTGCTGATGCTCAGGAAGATGCTCTGACAAGTCTATTGAACCGCCGCGGTTTCCTGCCTGTGGTGGAATCGCTTATGAAGGATAACAGGCACGATCATTTCTGCGTCGCGTTCTGCGATCTGGATAATTTCAAGAAAGTAAATGATACCTACGGACATGATGCCGGCGATGAGGTGCTGAAGCATGTCACGCTCCTTATAAAGAGGGAGATGCAGGGATGCGAGATCTGCAGATGGGGCGGAGAGGAGATAGTAATCCTCATGAAGGATACTGATCTTGAAAAATCCAGAGCAAGAATAGAAAAGCTCAGAGAGTGTGTGGAAGTGGAGCCCACTGTCTTTTTCAGCAAACAGATACCGATAACCGTTACCATCGGTCTAGCGGTAAACAAATCAAAATTCAAAACGCCTGAGGACATTATCAAGGTCGCGGACGCAAGAATGTATTACGGTAAACAGAACGGAAAGAACGTCCTGATCTATGAGGACGAGCAGCAGATAGTGCGCTGAGTTTATATGAATTACGTTATTTCTGATCTTCACGGATATCCACATGAAAAGTTTCTGGAACTGCTGGCCGGGGCAGGCTTTGGCAAGGGTGATTATCTCTATATTCTCGGAGATGTAATTGACAGGAACGGCGACGGCGGTGTGGCAACTCTGGAATGGCTCCTGTATCAGGAAAATGCCGAGCTGATACTCGGCAACCACGAAGGCATGCTCCTTGCAAGCTCTTTTGTTTTTGACGAGCTGACAGAGGACAGTATTGATTTTCTCGACGATGAGAAGTTGGATATCCTGAACAGATACTACTCGGACGGCGGAGAAGTGACGCTTAAGGCGATGCATAAGATCTCCAAGGACCTTCAGCAGGATATCCTTGATTATCTGCGTGATGCGCCTTTATACCAGACCGCATGTGTGGACGGCAGGGACTTCCTGTTCGTGCACTCCGGACTCGGCAATTTTGATCCGGCGAAAAAAATAAGTAAATATACTGCCACTGATCTTCTCTGGACGAATCCCAAACTCACGGATAAGTATTTTCCTGATGTTATGACGATATTCGGACATACGCCCACGATATATTACGGTGATGAATATGACGGAAAGGTAGTAAAGACGGATACATGGATCGATATCGATGTCGGCGCCGGATACGGAAGGTCGCCTGTTCTTTTGAGACTTGAAGACATGAAGGAATTCAGACTCGGGGATTGAGTATATAATATAAGGACAAAGAGTTTTGCCTGAATAAGAGAATAGAGGATAAGACCATGAAAGATAATGAAAATGTCAATGAATTAAATTTGGATCAGCTCGAAGGCGTTACCGGAGGCACTAGTCCGCGTTATCCCACAGGAGTCGACTATAAGCCCGCAGTTAAGTCCAAAATGGTTCTGAATTCGATTTTCGAGAACCTTAATAAAGCTACGAATGAGGATAAATTCGCAAAGCCGTTTGAAGTATGCCCCAAGTGTCAATCCACGGCGGTAAGCTTTAACAGAGTCGAGAATATCTGTATGTGCCAGGACTGCGGATACTGTGAGGACCGCAGCAAGTAAAGAGTTTTTCAAGCGTTGACACAGCCGTTGCCATATGCTAAACTCGCCTCGTAATTCCCATGGGGGAGTAGCAAGCGCTTTGCGTAACAAGTCAACATCCTGGCCACGTGCCTGGCTTGTTTTAAATTGCGAGACTCATGTATAGCTAAACTATACATGTGTTATAGATCGCAAAATATATTATTGATTTATAGCCCAAGTATAGTCCCGCTGTGCTTGGGTCTTTTTTTGTTTAAAGGCTTTAGGGAATTCAAGATGTATAAAGTCAGGAGAACAAAAAAATGGAAGAGAATTTCTTAGAGATCAAAGATCTGAAGAAGAGTTTCGGCACGGGCGAGGCAAAACAGGATGTCTTAAGGGGCATGAACTTCACAGTCAGCAAAGGTGAGTTCTGCGTGCTTCTGGGACCTTCCGGTTCGGGAAAATCAACGCTTCTGAATATCATAGGAGGCATCGATACGCCTGATTCGGGTTTTGTAAGCATTAAAGGCGACAAGCTTGAAGACATGGATGAGAAACAGCTTACGGTGTATAGAAGAAAGCACCTGGGTTATGTTTTCCAGATGTATAACCTTATCCCGAATCTCAACGTAAAAGAAAATATCGAAGTCGGTGCGTATCTTTCGGATAAACCGCTCGACGTTGAAGAAGTTATAACCACATTAGGTTTGCAGGATCACAAATACAAATATCCCAATCAGTTGTCCGGAGGACAGCAGCAGAGAGTCTCGATCGGAAGAGCTGTTGTCAAGAATCCGGACATTTTAATGTGTGACGAGCCCACGGGTGCTCTCGACTATAAGACGAGTAAAGAGATCCTCGCCCTAATTGAAGACTGCAACAGCAAGTACGGCAGCACGGTAATAATGGTTACCCACAATGAAGCGATCAAGTATATGGCAGATCACGTCATCAAGTTAAGAGACGGTGTCGTCCGTCATAACGACATAAACAGCAACAAGATTCCGGCTTCCGAGCTCGAGTGGTAAGGAGGAGGGTCTTATGAGAAATCCGTTGATAAAGCGAATTCCAAAAGAACTCGCTTCTGACTGGCACAAATATCTCGTTATCATTCTCTTCATGGTGGGCATGATCGGTGTCATCTCCGGCATGTATGTCGGCCGTGAGAGCATGGTCTCCGCAATTGAATCAGGAAGGACAGAGCTTAATCTTGAGGATGGTTCCTTCGAGCTTTCGCACCGCGCTTCGCCTGAACTTCTCGAGAATATCAGCACCGGCGAAAAGGCTGACGTAAGGCAGTATTTCATTGACAAAGGCATGGAGGAAGCCGATAAGGAAGTCGCCGATGCGATAGAAGAAGAACTCAATGAACAAGTCAGTAAAGCGATCGAGGACGGCGTCCGCGCTCAGTGCGCGGCATTGGGCGTAGCTGATGAAGACACGATCCAAAGCTATATTGATGCAGCGATGGAGGAAAACTTCGACAGCGCTCTTGAAGAAGCGCGCAATTCAGAAGAATTCAAAGATGCCGTAGAGGAAGCATATTCCAAAGCTCACGATGCCGTTATCGAAGCGGTCGATGAAGAGTGGAGCGATATCGAAGAAGAATATAATCTGGCAGAAGATTTCAGTCCTGTCAGTGTCACAGTATACGAACACTTCTACCGCAATGAATCAGAAGACAACGATAATGACGGTGTAGAAGACGCGACAGTAAGGATCTTCAAGAGTGATTCGGTTATAGACCTTGCATCATTTATCGAAGGCCGTGCGCCGGAGAATACAAACGAGATCGCGATCGACAGAAACCACGCTGATACCGTCGGAGTCAAAGTGGGTGATAAGATCACCGTAAGCGGCAGGGAATATGAAGTCACAGGCCTTTTGTCTTACGTCAACTATCTTACGATGCACGAATCAAATACCGACCTGATGTTTGACGCGTTCGGTTTTGATGTGGCGATGCTGACACCTGAAGCTTTCAATGAACTTACCTCAAGACTTCACTACAACTATTCATTCCTGTATGATGTCAAGCCTGAAGGCAAGATCGAACAGGCAGACTGGTCGGAAAGGTTTCTTAAGTCTCTTATCACACAGACTCTTGTGGATGATAACGAGATCAAAGATTATCTCCCGGTATATCTGAGCCAGGCGAGAAATTTCGCTCCTTCAGACATCGAAGGGGATTCTACGGGAACGGGTATTTTCTGCTATATCCTGATTGCCGTAATCGCGTTTATCTTCGCCATCACGATCAGCAATACGATAGATAAGGAAGCATCCGTTATCGGCACACTGCGCGCTTCAGGATACAGCAAGGGCGAACTCATCGTTCACTACATGTCCATGCCCGTTATCGTAACTCTGGCAGGAGCCGCTCTCGGAAATATCCTGGGATACACTGCTTTCCGCGGCATGGCTGTAAAGATGTACTTCAACACATACAGTCTCCCCATTCCCAGGCTGGTATGGAGTCCATCGGCACTTGTAAAGACGACGGTCATACCTTTGCTCCTGATGTTCTTTATCAATCTTTTCGTGATCGTTAAAAAACTTCAGTTAAGCCCTTTGAAATTCTTAAGGCATGACCTCTCGAAAACGAAGCGCACCAAGGCAAGAAGGATCCCGGCGTGGTCTTTCTTAAGCCGTTTCAGATTAAGGATCCTTTTTCAGAATATACCGAATTATGTTGTGCTGATCTTCGGCGTTATACTCTCGGAACTGATGCTCTGCTTTGCATTCGGTCTTACCGATTCTTTGAACAATTACGGTGAAAGAGCACCGGAGATGGTGTTTGCGGACTATCAGTATATGCTTATGGATTATAAAGATTCCGACGGAAACGCGATCGTTACTGATGAGGAAACTGCAGAGAGATTCAGCTGCACTAATCTCATGTATCCGAAGGAGAATACATCTTCGATGCGTGACGGCATGGGAAGCGGCGGTGACGAGAGCGTAACTGTCTATGGTATCTCTGACGGCAGTTCTTATATCAGTCTTCCGGGAGGTATTCCTGAAGGTCATGTTTATATCTCGACCGCATTCAGGGATAAGTTTTATCTTAAGAGCGGTGACGTCATAACACTTCATGAGGAATATGAGAATAAGTCATATGATCTTACGGTCGAAGGCTTCACAGATTACGAAGGCGGCATAGCCGTATTCATGGACAACAGCAGTTTTAATGAGACGTTCGGCAAGAAAGATGATGAATTCTCGGGATACTTTTCGCGGAATGAGATCACGGATATCGATGAACAGGATATCGCAACGGTAATTACTGCCGATGATATTTCCAAGGTCACGACACAGCTCATGCATTCTGTCGGAGGATTCATCGAGATCTTCAAGTACGCGATGATCATACTCGCTGCAGCTCTCATTTATCTTCTTGCCAAGATCATTATTGAACGCAACGAACACTCAATATCTATGGTAAAGATACTCGGATTCAAGAACGGAGAGATCGGATCGCTTTACATAATCCCGACCGCCATCGTGGTAGCGGTGTTCACCGTGATCAGTCTCGCCGTGGGCTATTTTATGATGCTCTGGATCTTCCACGCGTTCCTTATGCAGATGGACGGTTACTTCGCCTTCTACATGAGTCCTTTGTCGATGGTTTTGTCAGTGCTCTATCTGCTCATCGGATATGCATTCGTATCGGTGATAGACTTTTTCAGGATCAAAAAGATCCCTATGGACGTTGCGCTCAAGAACGCAGACTGATCATTTGCCGTACCGCACCTTCTCATACTCCTCTATGAGGGGTGCTATATCATTATCACCGTTAGCCTGAAGAACGGTCCTGATCTGTCCGGGAGTGGAAGCTTCCGAGACGGGCAGGCCTTTCTTCATTGCGCGGCGTGTCCTGTTATAAAACTGCTTACGGACATGTTTCTCGTAGCCTGTGCCGAAGTCCGGACCTCTTGTGATGAGAGGCTTGACATCAGGTTTGATGTCTTCAACCGTATCGATAAGATTGGCCTCTTCTTCAGTCTCCTTTTTACCGCTGTATTTCGGTGCATTCTGAATAAGGACGCGGAGAGCGTTAAGGATAAGGCAGATAACGACGATGAGGCAGATGACGGCCAGGACCGTTCCGGCAAGGTCGATCCAGGGATTGTACTCTCCTTCGGGTCCCAAGTACCCCATGCTGTTGACTTCCTCCAGAGGATCGTTTAAGTCGATCTCATATTCGGTTTCCGGCAGTGTGATAAAGGAAAAGAGCCATAATGTAAATGCACGGATCCCTGCCACGAGGATCTTCGAGAGTGTTTCGACAGGGATGACCGCGAGCACACCCAGTGAGACTGCTATGACGATGATAAGTCCTGCGATCGTCTTGTTGTTCTGCTTTTTCAGGAGCGCAGAAGGCTTGTTTGTCTTATGGATCGAATGATAGTATTTGGCATCGAAAACCGCAATCTGGCGTGTGATGATAAAGAGTATCGCCATTATGATCGCGTGTATTATCAGGTTCCGGGCAAAATCATCACGTCCTGCCACTGCATAGAGGATATAGAATATAACGTGGATGATCGCGGGGAAGGCTATGAACTCCGAATCTGCTGCCGTGAATGTCGGCTTCAGGCGGTGGAATATCGAGAACAGTGTCATGGCTACCAGTATTGCGGCCAGATATAATCGGTTTGCAAGGCTGCTTCCGAACTGAAGTACGGGAATGTTGACCGCAATGAAGAAGAAAGCTGCGGATACCGCGATATGCAGCAGGAAGATCAGGAACTGCGAATTGATCCTCAGTCTTCTCACAAAAGTGTGAAGCACCGAAACGGTCAAAGTGGAAAATGCCGCATACATGCTGACATCTATCAGTTCAACATAACTTTTGACTATCATCAGGAGCGACAGCAGCGTGATCCCCATTATGATCGAGAAAAGTGTTTCGGCGATAAGACTGTCACGGACGGTATAAACAACGTTGCCTTCTCTGTCAGATCTGGAATGGCTGGTGGAATTGATGTCACGGATATCAGTCATTTCCGATAACCTCCCACCTTATGTAAGAGTCTGCGACAGAAGGCTCCGGATCTGCGTCCGAAGTTGTCCTGTAGCACGGCATCAGCCACTGAAGGGAAGGACGGCGCGCTTTTATGTCTGTCAGAACGGAGCGGAAGCTTCCGTTGAACTGCGGTGAGATCAGAAGGATGAAGTCATCGCTGTCTGTGGCAGGAATGTATTTCTCGAGTGTCTCCGCGAAAGGAACGGTCTGCTTTTTGAGATCTATCCTTGCGAGCATGACAGCGCATTCATCAAGAGTTGCAGAGCCGAGATCAGTCTCTGATATCACGGGCGAATCAGTGATCACGTCGATGCCGTTCGTATAGACCGAAGCGGGTATTCCGAGAGCGGCAAGTTCTATCAGGTATGTGTATGTGAGACTGATAGATTTTTCGAGCAGCGAAACGGAACGTTTCTGGTTGTAGAAATCCAGGTTTACAAAGATGTGGACTTTTTGAGTGCATGTTGAGGCATTCTGGTTGACCATAAGTTCGCCGGTCCTCGCGCTTGCTTTCCAGTTGATGCTCTTCATCGGATCATTAGGACCGTATTCGCGGATGCCTGCGAGCGTGAAGGGATCCGTAAGGAGTGTCCTCCGGCACTGAAGTTCGCTCAGGGTGACAGACATCAGCATCCTGGTAAGGTCGGTATTAAGGATCTCCGGAAGTACCACGAGGTGTGAGTCATTTGGAAAATCCCTGGTGAAACGTTCAGTCAGGAGCAGGTCTGAGGTTGTGATGCCCACTCTGGGGAACACATAATAACCGCGTTTGGTGCACTGTGCCTTTATCCGGCGCGTGTGCTTTGAGAATGCTTTCATTGTGAGCATATCCTCGCGGTAGAGAAGGTCCGATGTGGAGGTGTTCATCATGTCATAGAATCTGAGTTCGCGGGGAGCTTCGAATTTGAGGATGATGAACGGCAGAGGGAGGCGTTTCCTGTTCTCGGCAACCTCAATTAGCTCAATATCCTCACCGTAGTTTGCGACATTTTTCGAGAAGTCGACTTTCATGTGAAGATTATCAAGCGCGTGTAAACGGTAGTAGATGATCTCCACTACGAATATCGCAAATAGTATTCCGATAAGAACGAAGATTTCCATATCAGAACTTTATTATTTTCTGCCGAAATCCTCGGTGGGACACGGTACGGTGTTAAGTATATTCGTGATAAGGTCCGCTGCCATGTCGCGCTTGGAGATGAATTTACCGCTCTTGGATATGGTGCCGCCTGAACGGATGGTAAGACGGTGAGCGAGGACCGGAACGGCAAGTTCCCTGAAATCGTCGGGTATGCAGTTCTCGCGTCCGCGGACGAATGCCAGAGCTTTTGCTGCGGATACGAACGCGAGGAGCGCACGGGGACTTGCGCCGACGGCAATGTCGGAGGATTCCCTTGTGGCTTCAACGATCCTCGCCGCGTAATCGTAGAGAAGGTCAGATACGAATATCTTTTTAGCCTGGCTCTGCATGGACGAGAGCTCGTCTTTGGTGGTAACCGGAGCGAGTGTGTCGAGCGGGTCTTCAGTCGCAAATCTCTTTAATATCTGAATGCTCTCATCGTGTGTTGGATAGTCCATCTTGAGCATCATGAGAAAACGGTCGAGCTGTGCTTCCGGCAGAGGGAAAGTTCCCTGTGATTCGACAGGGTTCTGCGTTGCGATTACAAGGAACGGCAGATCGAGCTTTCTTGTATCGCCGTCAACGGTAACCTGCTTCTCCTCCATGCACTCGAGAAGGCTCGACTGGGTCCTTGCCGTGGCTCGGTTGATCTCGTCCGCAAGAAGGATATTTGTGAAGAGAGGGCCTTTACGGAATACAAACGCGTTTGCCTCGCGGTCGAAAAAGTTGATACCTGTCAGGTCCGAAGGAAGGAGGTCTATCGTGAACTGCACGCGCTTGAAATCAAGATCGAGCGACTGTGCCAGGGCCTTTGCGGTCTTTGTCTTGCCGGTGCCCGGAACATCCTCGAGCAGTACGTGACCGCCCACGAGGAGAGACACGAGCAGAAGTTCGATCTGCCTGTCTTTTCCGACGATGACCTTGCTGACATTTCCGATGAGTTTCTCAGAGAATGAATTCATGTTTTATTCCTTTCCGATAC
>CACYRM010000059.1 GCA_902776845.1 Oscillospiraceae bacterium | reverse complement strand
AACATCTCTCACGGCGTAGGCAAGGACGTTATCGTTATCGGTTTCGACTGCAACACATGGGCACTTGAAGAGCTCCTCGCAGGCAACTGGAACTATGACGGGCAGTGCAATCCTTTCCAGGCTTCCTACATTGACAACATCATCAAGAATGGTGCTACACAGAAGGTAGTCATCATGGAAGAGAAGGGCTTCGACGCTACAACGATCACAGCAGACGACGTAGCTAACTACGGTATCTGATAACTCTCTTTAACCGAAAAATTAGAGTATTTAGCTAACAACTGAATGTGCGATGCGGTGCGTCTCATCGCATCGCACATTCTTTCTTAGTACAGGAGGAGAAAGACATGAAGGAAGGCGCAGTTTTGGAGATGCGCGGGATATGTAAATTTTTCCCGGGCGTGCGCGCTCTTGAGAACGTTGATTTCACATTAAGAGAAGGCGAAATCCATGCTCTGATGGGCGAGAACGGTGCAGGTAAATCAACACTGATCAAAGTGTTGACCGGCGTATATCCAAAAGACGGAGGCGATGTCACGCTGTCCGGCCAGCCCGTACACATTAAGTCACCTCAGGATGCACAGAATAAAGGTATCGCAACGGTTTACCAGGAGATCACTCTCTGCCCTAACCTTACGGTTGCCGAGAATATGTATATCGGCCGTACAAAGGGCCCCCTTACCAACTGGGGAAAGATCAACAGGGACGCAGGAAAACTTCTGGACGAACTCGGAATTCCCGTAAGCGCTACCGAACAGCTCGGCAACTGCTCCATCGCGATCCAGCAGATGGTCGCGATCGCGCGTGCCGTGGACATGGACTGCAAGGTGCTTATACTCGACGAGCCTACATCCTCTCTGGATGAACAGGAAGTTCAGAAACTCTTTACCCTGATGCGCGATCTTAAGGCAAAAGGCGTAGGAATTATATTTGTAACTCACTTTCTTGAGCAGGTATATGAAGTATGCGACCGCATTACCGTTTTGCGTGACGGTAAGCTCGTCGGTGAATACATCATCGAAGACCTGCCGAGAGTTCAGCTCGTATCCAAGATGCTCGGCAAGGATTTCGACGATATGGCCGATATCAAGAGCGGAAGCGAGGCAGAAAAAATAGACTATAACGGCACCCCCGTTTACCAGGCAATTAACCTCACCGGAACGACCGGCATAAAGCCGTTCGACTTCGAGATCCACAAAGGCGAAGTCAACGGCTTTACCGGCCTTCTGGGCTCCGGAAGATCTGAGAGCGTGCGTGCTATTTTCGGCGCTGACAGAGTTGTCGCCGGTACTGTAAAGATCAACGGCGAAGAGGTTAAGATCAGAAAGCCTCTCGATGCCATGAAGCATGGTATCTCCTACCTCCCTGAAGACAGAAAACTCGATGGTATCGTAGGTGATCTCTCCGTAAGAGACAACATCATTCTGGCTCTCCAGGTCATGAAGGGATTCTTTAAACCCTTCTCTAAGGCAGAGGCGGAAAAACTGGCCGACGAATACATTAAGCTCCTGAGCATCAAGACCGCTTCACAGGATACTCCGATAAAGTCCCTGTCCGGCGGCAACCAGCAGAAGGTCATCCTCGCAAGATGGCTCCTTGCAAATCCCCAGTATCTCATTCTCGACGAACCTACAAGAGGTATCGATGTCGGAACAAAAGTCGAGATCCAGAAACTCGTATTAAAACTTGCTGCGGAAGGAAAGAGCGTTACATTTATTTCTTCCGAAATAGACGAGATGATCCGTACATGCTCGCGCCTTGTAGTCATGCGTGACGGCAAGGTCGTCGGCGAGCTCAAGGGCGACGATCTCAACCAGAATAAGATCATGGCAACGATTGCCGGAGGTGAATCCTAATGACATCAACCGCTTCAACAGAAAAACCCAGGCTTTCCGCTAAGGAAGTCTTCGGAAAGATATTTCACAACCAGCTCTTTATCCCGCTCGTTGCCCTTGTCCTTCTGGTAGTATTTAATCTTGCTACCGATCCGGGTTTCTTCAAGGTCTCTTTAGAGCCCAACAGTTCAGGCAATCTGGTATTGTCGGGCAACCTTATCACGATGATCGACTACGCTTCCGAGCTTGTAATCCTCGCTATCGGAATGACGCTTGTAACATCGGCATCCGGCGGACAGGATATCTCCGTCGGTGCGACTATCGCGATCGCAGGATCCACGATCTTAAGGATAGTCAAGACGCAGTCCCCTGATATCTCCGGCGGACAGTTCGCAGGCATGATCATCGTATCGTTCCTCCTTTGCGTTTTCGTATCAGCTCTTTTCGGAGCCTTCAACGGCGCGCTCGTAGCATTCTTCAAGATCCAACCGATGGTCGCGACACTCATCCTCTTCACTGCAGGACGTTCGATCGCTGCATGGATCAACAACAACGACAATATCTCCATTAACGATAAGCGCTTCGGATATTTCGGAAACTTCATTCCCGGAATCCCTGTTCCGACACCGGTATTCATTACCATCCTTTGCCTGATAGTCATCGCGCTTGTTTTGAAGTTCACCAACTTAAGACTTTATTCCCAGTCAGTCGGTATCAACGCTTCATCATCAAGACTTAACGGTATCAACCCCAAGATGATCAAGCTCCTCACATTCGTTATCTTAGGCATATGCGTTGCAGTCTGCGGCTTCATCAAGGTATCCAGAACTTCATCCATCACATACTCGGTTATCGCCAACAACATCGAAATGGACGCGATCCTCGCAGTTGCTCTCGGCGGCAACAGCCTGGGCGGCGGTAAGTTCAATCTCACGGCTTCCGTTATCGGCGCTTATGTCATCCAGTTCCTTACAACAACGCTCTACAAGTTCAAGGAGATCGACTCCAGCTCCATCTCCGCTTACAAGGCAGTCGTTGTTATCCTTCTCATAATCATCTCATCACCTTTTGTCCGTAAGCTTTTCGATGATTTCAAGAACAAGAGAGAAGCAGCAAAGGCCGAGGCTTTGGCAGGAAAGGAGAATACCTGATATGTCAATTAATTCAAATGCACTGGGAAGCAACAAGCTTAAGAAACGCGCTTCCTTAACAGATACAAATCTTCTTCTCATCATCACTATCGCGGTATTCGTGGTAATGTACATCTGCGCAGTAGTTTTCCTCAAGAAGGGATTTACGAAGCCCCAGATGTTCTTCAATATCCTTAACGAGAACGCTTCGCTCCTCGTTCTGTCCTGCGGTATGACTCTCGTCATGATCACCGGCGGTATCGATATCTCCGTCGGCCAGGTCACTTCCCTCGTATGCATGGCCTGCGCCGTACATCTCGAAAAGAACGGCGGCAACGTCTTCACTTCGATACTCATCGCTCTGGGAATCGGTCTCGCATTCGGTATCGTTCAGGGCTTCCTCGTAGCTTACCTGGAATTCCAGCCGTTCATAGTCACGCTGGCCGGACTGTTTTTCGCGAAAGGCATGACCACCATAGTGTGCAGTGACCGTGTCGCAGTAACTTTTGAGCCTTTCGTCAAATTATGCCGTACGGAGATAACCGTTCCATTCATGGGTTCTGTAAACAAAAAAGGCATCTATATTCCCGCTTACGTTGAAGTCGGCGTTATCGTCGCGCTCGTAGTCGTTATCCTTCTCTTCTGTCTGCTCAGATGGACAAAGCTCGGACGTAATTTCTACGCCGTAGGCGGCAACAACCAGAGCGCCAACATGCTCGGTATCAACGTCAAGCTCACAAAGTTCTTAGCTCACGTTCTTTGCGGTCTCTGCGCAGGAATCGGCGGATATCTCTTCTTCCTGCACGCTTGCTCCGGTTCCCCTCTGCACGCTCAGGGCGCCGAGATGAACGCGATCGCTTCCTCCATCATTGGCGGCACACTGCTCTCCGGCGGTGTCGGAAATATCATAGGCACGCTTTTCGGCGTCCTCTCACTCTCGACGATCAAGAATATCGTTACATCACTGGGTCTTGAAGACGCATGGTGGACAAACATCACGGTCGGCGTAATGCTTTGTATCTTCCTCCTTGTTCAGAGTGTTATACTTGCACGTAAGAACAATAAAAAGAAGTAATCTCAAGGAGGAATTAACGTGGATCTAAAGACAACAGCATTGGGAATCGAACTGGGTTCCACACGTATCAAGGCAGTCCTTATCGACAAGGATCATCTGCCTGTCGCACAGGGTGATTTCGAATGGGAGAACCAATTCGAGAACGGTATCTGGACATATTCGTCCGATATGATCCACAAGGGCATTCAGGCCTGCTATGCGGCTCTCAAGGCTGACGTTCAGGCCAAGTTCGGCGTAACACTTACCGAAGTCGGCGGCATCGGCATCTCCGCAATGATGCACGGCTACCTTCCCTTCGACAAGGACGGAAAGCAGCTCGCTGAATTCCGCACATGGCGCAACACGATAACCGGCGAGGCAGCTGAAAAACTCACAGAAGTCCTCGGCTTCAATATCCCGCAGCGCTGGAGCATCGCACACTACTATCAGGCAATCCTGAATAACGAATCCCATGTCGGCGACATCGATTATCTGACAACACTCGCAGGCTATATCCACTGGCGTCTCACAGGTCTCAAGGTCATGGGCGTCGGCGAAGCATCCGGCATGTTCCCCATCGACAGTTCGACAAACGACTACGATCAGGCTATGGTCGCAAAGTTCAATGAGCTTACAGGCGGCGACCTGTTGTCCATCCTTCCTAAGGTTTTGGTTGCAGGCGAGAATGCCGGCACTCTCACCGAAGAAGGCGCTAAGTTCCTTGATCCCGCAGGCGATCTTAAGGCAGGCATTCCCATCGCACCCTGCGAAGGCGATGCAGGCACAGGAATGGTCGCAACAAATTCTGTACGTGTATATACCGGCAACGTCAGCGCAGGCACATCCGACTTCGCAATGGTCGTTGTTGATCACGACCTGGGCGTTCACCGCGAGATCGATATGGTAACCACACCTGCAGGCGCTCCCGTCGCAATGGTCCACTGCAACAACTGCACTTCGGACATCAATGCGTGGGTTAATCTTTTCGATCAGTTCGCAAAGCTGTTCGGTGTCGAGATCTCGAAAAACGACCTCTACACAAAGCTCTTCCAGGTTGCCCTCCAGGGCGATCCCGACTGCGGAGGACTCTTATCCTACAACTACTTCTCAGGTGAGGGCGTTACGGATCTTGACGAAGGCCGTCCGCTTTTCGCAAGGACACCCGACTGCTCCTTCACTCTCGCTAACTTCATGAGAACTCATCTGCTGTCAGCTCTCGCTACTCTGAAGATCGGTATGGATATCCTTCAGGACACCGAAAACGTCCGCATCGACAAGCTCTACGGCCACGGCGGTTTCTTCAAGACACCCGAAGTCGGCCAGAGATGCTTGAGCGCTGCCGTTAACGCGCCCGTCTCCGTCATGGAGACCGCAGGCGAAGGCGGCCCTTACGGAATGGCGCTTCTCGTTTCTTACATGATTAATAAAGAGTCCGGCGAGTCACTGCCTGATTATCTCGACAATAAGGTTTTCGCAGGCGCCAAGAGCGTAAGCGTAATGGCTGAGCCCTCTGACGTTGAAGGCTTCGCAGCATTCCTTACCAAATATAAGAATGCTCTGCCTGTCGAAAGGGCCGCAACGGAGGTGATCTGAGATGTTAGAAGAACTCAAAGCAAAAGTTTTGGAAGCTAACCTCCTCCTCCCCAAGCACGGTCTTGTTACCTTCACATGGGGAAATGTATCAGGCATCGACCGTGAGTCCGGTCTGGTAGTCATCAAGCCCTCCGGTGTCGAGTATGATGTCATGAAGGCTGAAGACATGGTCGTCGTCGACCTCGATGGCAAAGTCGTTGAAGGCAAATGGAAGCCCTCTTCCGACACGCCCACACACGTTGTTCTCTACAAGGCTTTCCCGAATATCGGCGGTGTCGTTCACACTCACTCCCGCTGGGCAGTAACCTTCGCACAGGCAGGCCGCGCGATTCCCGCAATGGGCACCACCCAGGGCGATTACTTCTACGGAGACATCCCCTGCACACGTCCCATGACCGATGAAGAGATTAAGGGTGAGTACGAGAAAGAAACCGGCAATGTCATCGTTGAGACCTTTGCGGATAAAGATCCTGACGCGATCCCTGCCGTCAACGTCTTCTCACACGGACCTTTCACATGGGGCACGGATCCGTTCAACGCGGTACACAACGCTGTCGTTATGGAGGAAGTCGCATTCATGGACTTCCACGCCCTGATGCTCAATCCGGATGCCGGCCGCATGCAGCAGACCCTGCTCGACAAGCACTATCTGAGAAAACACGGCGCCAACGCCTACTACGGCCAGGGCTAAAGGACCGGGCCAACGGCCAGGGTCAGCAAACCGGCCCCGGCGCTTCACTTATTTGGATTACAATTTCATATTGTTTGCTTCTTGTTCAGTAATAACCCGCTGCCTGATAACTGCAGCGGGCTATTACTTTGGGGAGATTTTTCGGACGTTATTAGTATATTTTTTATTAATTTGATCTTTCCGGAAATAAACTTCAGCCTTGTCGGGTTTGTCGTATTTTGTCGGACCTTTCATATAATTCCGGAAGATATAATCTGATCATGCAGATACTTGAGCCCTACATTCCGAAAGAATACCTTGCCTTGAAGATCAACTTCCTGAGGCAGCAGCTTGCCGCGCTGCCGGAAGTGAAAAAGACGAATCGCATAATACACGGAAAGAGGAAGGATGTATTTTTCTTAAATTCCCATTACCATACAACTGACAGCTTGGCAGGAGCAAAACTTCAACCTATTTATTCTCAAAGAGAATACTATATGTGTGAACTCTCAAGATTAGAAGGTTTGTGGAACAGCGAATACAGGAAACAACCTCCGTCAGATATTGTACCGAGAAAGATAATCCGACGTTTGTTCAGAAGTGCTGTCGATGCTGTAGTACTGGACAGTAAGTTTTTCGAAAGCCTAAAGAACGATGCTGATCCAAATCATCCTGAAAGTAAAAAGTTTTTCTACAACGGAATATATTACCGCTCTGCTGCTGAGGCTGATATTGCAAGGTTTTACACTGAGAATGGTATTCCATTTAAATACGAACCGGAAATTTGGCTGAAAGATCTAAATTATCCAATTTATACCGACTTTGTAATACTCATTAAAGAACTTGATATGTGTAAGTTCCATGAGCATTTCGGAATGAAAAATGCTGCCGGTTACAATCGAATAACCGCTACAAAATACAACAATTATTCCGGCGCAGGGCTGCTTCCTGAGCTTGATGTCTTCTACACATATGATGTTGACGGAGTGCCTTTCGATACCAGAAACCTTCATACAAAACTTAATTCAGTAATATATAATTCTTTGCTGCTGCCCGATAGTTCTACATAAATATATCCACACAAAACGCATGACGAAAAAATGTCGCGAAAAATCCCTTTTTGATGTGACAAAAAGTCAGATTTTTCAAAATTCCGAATAAATGTAGCGATTTTCCGGCGAAAAACGTGACAAAAAATCGCCACAGATTTCATAATCGATGATGACTGCTTCATAATTCCCCAATAAATGAAATACACATATAAGCAATTACTGTATAATCAAAGTGCAATCTTATCGGGGGATAATGAAAATGAGCAATGTATCTGAAGGCATAGTTCACGAAGTGAAAAAAGTCATCTGCGGCAAGGATTACGTTATCGCGCAGATGCTGACGGCAATACTTGCGGGCGGACACATACTTATGGAGGATGTTCCGGGCGTAGGAAAGACAACGATGGCGCTGGCGTTTTCGAAGACGATGGGACTTAACTTCGGAAGAGTCCAGTTCACGCCGGACGTGCTGCCTTCGGATATCACCGGTTTTTCCATGTATGACAAAGAGACTGATACGATGAAGTACCAGCCGGGTGCGATCTTCCACAATCTTTTCCTCGCTGACGAGCTGAACCGCGCCTCATCGCGCACGCAGTCGGCACTGCTCGAGGCAATGGAAGAGAGCAGCGTTACCGTGGACGGAACCACATATGTACTGCCAAAGCCGTTCATCGTTGTTGCGACGCAGAACCCGACTGGCGCGTCAGGAACATCGCTTCTCCCCGACTCGCAGATCGACAGGTTCATGGTAAGGATCTCGATCGGTTACCCCTCTTCCAAGGACGAGAAAGCAATGCTCGAACGCCGCAGGAACGGCATAAATCCCATGGAGAGCGTAAGATCGATCTGCGACATCAACACATTGCTGCAGATGCAGTCCGAGGTTAACAACACATTCGTACATGAGAAGGTCGTAGACTACATCATCGGGCTGATCAACAGGACGAGAGGACATGCCGAGCTTCTGAGAGGCGCAAGTCCCCGTGCCACGCTGGCGCTTACTTCCATGTCGAAGGCTCATGCATTCTTAAGCGGAAGGAATTATGTTGTGCCCCAGGACGTGCAGAAGGTTTTCCTGCCTGTCATCACGCACAGACTTATCCTCACGCCGGAGGCTGAAGTCAACAGCAGGAAGACAGCGGATATTGCAAAAGAGATCCTGTCTTCCGCGTCCGTTCCCAAGGTCTGACATCTTATGCTGAAGACTTGGGGTGTTTACTCGGTCTCGCTAATCTCAACCTTCATCTTTTTCCTGTGCTACAAGATGTGGGTCTCCTGGTTCTGTCTGATCGTTATGCTGCTGATACCGTTTCTGGCACTCGGCATGTGCATAATCGCGTCGCGCACATTCACATTCAGATCCGAAAGCCCGGGGAGCTGCCCTCTTGGAGATCCGGCTTATATCAGGATAATGACCGGCGGCATCGCATCCTATTTTGCTTTCAGCAGGATAAGGACTGTCGTCACCGACAGGATGGCCGGAACGTCCAGAAAAATGACCATAATGGTCCACGACAGCGGTATCACGAATATCCCGCTCGACACTTCCCACTGCGGCTCTTATTCATATAAGATGCTGAGGCTTGAGATATATGATCTTTTCGGGTTCTTCCGGATAAGCAGGAATATCAACAAAGATAACGAGTTTCTCGTAAAACCCGTTCCGTCCATGCCGGAAGTCATGCCTGATATGTACGGATTCAAGGCCAAGAGCCTTCGAAAAGCAAAGCAGCCGAACACGGAGATCTACGATATAAGAGAGTACCAGACCGGCGACCCCGTAAAATCCATTCACTGGAAGATGTCTGCCAAAAAGGACAAGCTGCTCGTAAAGGAACCGCTGGAGGAATACGGCGGCCATTCGCGCATTCTTCTGAAGCTGACAGATGACAGGGATAAGCTCGATCTGCATCTGGGACAGATATTGTTCACATCGATATTTTTCTTAGAACATGAGACATCGCACAAGATCAGGGTCATTCCGCCCGACAGGAGCGAAGTGTCTTTTGATGTCGAGTCAGAGGCAGATCTTGAGAGAGCCATGGGAATGATTCTCCGTATGAGGATACCTGACGAAAAAGACAGGGAGGATACTCATGAGGACTGAGAAAGTAATATCAGTTACCGAGAAAGTATCACCCTCAATAAGCTCCGCGGTAATGGCAGTCTTTATCTCGATGCTCCTGAGCGCCGGATTTACGTTTATGTACGGGACTGCTATGGAGCTGGAGTTCAGCATCTTTCCGGCGATCATAGTATTATTCCTTTCTTCGCTGGGATTCACGGTCGCGCATTATCAGAATAAGACAAAGCTCTCAACGGGTGTCCTGATCGCCGCGCCGGTGTTCCTTGGAGTGATGCTGATATTCAACTGGTTCGAGGTGCGCGACGGCCTTCTGGGTTTCCTCTATTATGTAAAATATTATGCGTTCTATTGGTTCCCGGGATTCTATGTCGAGCCCGAAGACGGGGGCACCGCGGTTTTCGCATTCGTAACCGCGTACAACATGATAAACACCTGCTCCACGACGTTTGTACTGTTAAGGCGCAGGTTCATTCCCGCTGCCCTTCTGAACTTCCTTCCGTTATTCGTATGCTCTGTCGCAAATGTCGTAATGCGTCCTTCGCAGATACCGTGCCTGGTCACCGCGGCAGGTATATTCCTGCTCCTTCTTACACATTCTTTACGCTTCAAGAAACAGTCAACTGCAGAGAAGTCCCTCCTTATGATCGCGCTTCCGGTGCTGGCGTTAACGCTTATGACGGCCGTTATATTTCCTGAGGAAAAATACGGTCAGGACAAACTTGCAAAGAACATCATTATCTCGCTTCAGGAAAGAGTCGAGGAGTCGTCGGGCAAGAACAGCAAGGTCAGCCAGTTCCTGGACAACATCTTAAACGGATTCAGGAATCCGAATTCCGAGGGCGGGACAAACTTCTTCTCTCCCCTTTATTCGACCAGAACTGACTTAAGCCATGTCGGTCCTTTCGATCCTCCGAATGACAGGATAATGACAGTCTCAAGAAAGAGCAATCCGGATTACGACGGGGATGCCGCGCTGTATAACGGCCATATCCTGTATCTCAAAGTCGAGTCTCTGGATAAGTATGAGAACAACAAACTTTCAAGCACCAAGATGAATACGAATATATATGCCGACGATTATGAGCCTTCTTATGAAGAAGGCCAGTATGAGATCACGATCACGCCGCTGACAGATTCGGGAGTGGATATCTCGCCTTTCTATACTGATTTTTATTCATTGAACGGCACAGAAAATCCGGTAATAAGCCCTTACAACTACACCAATACCGGGGTTGCCACTTACGCCGCGTCTCCGGTGCCGGTCAAGACAGGAAACATCTATTCGGAATGGTATCTCGACTGGTATGTATACAAGAACGCGCTGACCGTCCCGAAGGCGACCGAAAACGCGCTGACGATGAGCGGCAAGCTTCCTGACTGGTATATGGAAGTATACATGGGACATATCGAAATGTCCGATGCCGAGAAGGTAAGGCGCGTTACCGAATTTGTAAGGGATCTCCATCCCTACGACGAGAACACGCCGGTGCCGCCTGAGGACGTGGATTTTGTTCCGTGGTTTGTAACCGAAGCGGAGAGCGGTATCTGTGTTCACTACGCAATAACATCGGTGATCCTCCTCCGCATGATCGGCGTCCCGGCAAGATATGTAAGAGGATATGTGGACACAAGATCCTACAACAATACCGAGAGTGTGATCTATGCGAATCAGGCGCATGCATGGTTCGAATTTTTCGTGCCCGAATACGGATGGATAATGGGCGACTCCACTCCCGGCTACGGTTCTGACGCGGCAAACTTCAATATCGACGCAGTCGCAAGAACATCTCCCGAGATCAACAACGCCGCGTTCTCAAAGGAACATTACACGGCAGAGCGCGAAAGACAGGCCGAACTGGCTTCACAGACATCAGAGACAACAACGGAACCCGGGGAGACAACAGCCGAGACAGAAGAAACAACACCTTCCGGTACCACTCCCACTCCGCCCACAGGACAGAAAACGCAGGATACCGCGCCTTCGGTCATGATCGTATATACTTCAGACTCTGACGGGATCCTGACTGAGGATACAAACACAAACAGCGTAAAGCTTATCGAGATTGAGAAGACCATCGTAAAAACAGCAGCCGCCATAATCCTGGTCCTCATGGCAATAGCGCTCATAGTAGTTGGCTTCAAGCTTGCATTCACCGTTTTCTGGCTCGAAAAGTTCAAGACAGAAAAGATCAATGAGAAAGCCATTGCTTACTATCACTATTTCGGGCTTATGGGCAGGATATTCAGATTCGATATACCCGTCAAAGCTTCAGACATCGCCGAGAAGGCCGCTTTCTCCAACGGGGAGATCACTAAGGACGAATATAAGATGCTCCTTACATCCTGCAGGGAGCATATGAAGGAATGTGCCGGAGGATTCCCGAAGATAAAGCAGTCCGTCTACAGGCTGTTCGAAATAGATATCCGCGATTATAAGTAAGAGACAGTCTCGGATACAGGCTTTCTGCTGCCGTGGTTTGCGAGAGGGCCAGCGCCTTCCGCAGCGTATCCGAGATCCAGGATCATGAGGACTTCCTCGTTATCAGGCAGATTGAACTCAGTCTTAATCGCATCAATATCGATACAGTTGAGCCAGCAGCTGTCGACGCCTTCGTTTGCGGTGGCGAGCATGAGATGGGTCGCAACAATAGCGGCATCCTCGACGCCCGACTCCCTTGAGGAGTTCGGATATGTATAGACATTGTTCTTGTCAAAAGCAACGATCAGGCATGTGCCGGCATTGTATCTGCAGGGTGTTACCTTGTCGATCTTAGCGAGCCCTTCATCTGACTGAATAACATAGATGTGCTGCTCCTGGAGATTCTTTGCGGTCGGCGCGAGCCTTCCGGCCTCTAAAATAGCGTCGAGCTTGTCCTGCTCAACCTTGCGGCCGTCGTATCTCTTGCATGAATAGCGGTTCTTTACAACATCTTTAAAATCCATAGTGTTCTCCTATTTGAATCATCCTTATATCAGGGGGCCGCTGTTACCCGCAGGTGTATCCGGGTTTCTTATATAAACTCTCCTGCTCCGGAGCGATCTGCGTGTCCCAGACCTTGTCTTTCCATTCTTCCTTCTCTATCTCTTTTATGGCGACCGAGACGCTTGAAGCGTCACAGCCCATCGTCTCCGTGACGGCCTTTGTAACCTCTTCGGCGCATCTTATCTTCTGTTCTTCGGTCCTTCCGGG
>CACYRM010000058.1 GCA_902776845.1 Oscillospiraceae bacterium | reverse complement strand
CATGTTCCTGACGGGGAGCCGCGTGTATTCACATATAACGGCGAGACGAGGATCTACCTTTACGGATCGCATGACACCAAGAAGACTGACTACTGCGGACCTGATTATGTTGTATGGTCTGCTCCTGTTGATGATCCGACTGACTGGAAATGCCACGGCATCTGCTATACGGCTTCAGACGGCGGCGACCTCTATGCGCCTGACGTTGTCCAGAAAGGCGATACTTTCTACATGTACGCAGCCGAGAACAGAGGCTCTTCGATAATGCTCGTCACTTCAAAGACACCTTGGGGTCCGTTTACGAACCCGGTTAAGACTGAGCTCGGATTTGACCCGGGGATCCTGGTCGATGATGACGGAAAAGTCTATGCGTTCTGGGGTTTCTGCGAGTGCCACGCTGCTGAGCTCAATGACGATATGGCGACGATCAAGAAAGAGACAGTCGTAAATCACATCATCGGTCATTCAAAGCCGTTCTGGATCAAGGAAGATGACGGACACGTGGTTCCGACAGACGGATTTTTCGAGGCTTCGAGCCCGAGGAAGATCAACGGCAAATATGTTTTCGTATATTCAAAGCGCTATGAATACAACAAGCCGGAGCTTGGTGTGTTCGGAAGCTGTAACGGTTTCTTAAGCTACAAGTGGAGCGACACGCCGCTCGGCGAATATAAGATGGGCGGCGATATAAGCTTCAACGGCGGCGAGGTCATCAAGGGACCTGACGGCAACGGCATAATGACATACCAGTGGGGCAACAATCACGGCTCGCTGATGAAGGTCAAGGATCAGTGGTACATCTTCTATCACAGACAGACCGGATGCAATGAGTATGCAAGACAGGCAATGGTCGAGCCGGTCGATGTCGGAGTTGATAAGGACGGCAGGATCTTCATTGGAAAGATCACTTACGAGAACGGCGAGCCTGTAAGCTCCGGCGTTGTCGAAATGACGTCCCAGGGATTCCACACAAACGGTCTTGATGCTTTCGCGGTCATTTCCGCAGGCTACACATGCCACATGTACGACGGCAAGGGCGTGCCGATGTATCAGGACAACGCCGAGGGCACGAACAAGGACAGAAGAGTTGCCCATATCCAGCCTGTTTATGAGGGCGATTCGGCTCCTGTTGTCGATATACAGAGCGGCGCGACGATCGGATTTAAGTATCTGGATTTCGGCGCGGAAGGCGCAGCAAAAGCAACCATCACAGGCAGCTTCCCCAAGGGCTTTAAGATCAGCATCAGACTGGATTCCTATGACGGCGAGGTCGTAGCTGCTGAGACAACAGCGGCGGATGCGGAGGAAGTTGTTTTCGCGCTTGACGGAAAGGTCACGGGCAAACACGCAGTATACTTTGAATTCGTTACGGAAAACGACGAAGACAGAGCGGTGTTTGACACATTTACTTTTGACTGATCATGAGAAAGACCGCCGGCATTTCAGCGGCGGTCTTCAACAGAATGATAAAATGATTTACAAGGGGTGTCTCAAGACTTGAATGAGGCGCCCCTAACCTTTATTCCTTCTCAAAGACCACAAGACCGATCTTGGTGGGATGGTCGATAAGGATGATTTCCTTGCCCGCTGTCTTGTAAGTAAGGAGCATGCAGGAGATCAGGATATCGCCCGCGCCGCCCATGGTCTGAAGGGCCGCAACCGCAAGGAGCGTCAGGCTGCCGGTGAACACGGCAACGATACCAAGAACAATACCGAGGATCGTCATCGGCATCATGGAGCCGAGGATATAGATCTTTTTGGAGAGCGGGGATCTGCAGGTGCAGTAAGGCGTGAGGGTCTCTTTCTGGAAGCCGAACTCGATGTCCTTTGAGCCGTTTTCGGCACCTATGGACCAGAACCAGCCGTGGATCTTCTCGTGGACTACGGCGAGGGCGAGTGTCGCAACGATAATTATGCCGAGCATGGCAAAATAGCGGACGGGCTTTTCGCCTATCATTGCATCGATATCAGGCATGCCGTTCCATAATATAAACCCAACAACCATAGCGGCAATAAAGGGAATCGTGAGCAGTACGCCGACGAAGTTGGCTTTCAGTACAGATATGATCAGGTCGTGGCGCTTGTAGCCTTTGGCGAGGAGCTTTTTCTCGTTCTCGTCGAAAAGCTTCTGCCGCTTTATCTCGGCCTCAGTGAGGACATGTCCGTCACTGTTTCTCGCAGGCTTGGAATCCTTCTTACCACTGTTTCTCGCAGGCCCGGCATCCTTTTTATCAGAACTGCCGTTCAGCTGTTCAAGCATCTCTTTCTTCTTCTCTTCATTTTCGCTCATTCTATATAACTCCTGTATAACTCTTAAGAACAACCGCGAGATTGTATCATAGATAATTGACAATTGCGAATATCCAAAAAATAACGGACACCCGCAAAGAGTGTCCGTAATGAAGATATCGATCAGATTAGATCCGTTATGCCGCTTCCTGCGTAGCCCCGGTCTCCTGTGTCTCTTCAGTCTGTGTCTCAGAAGCCTCCGTCTCCTCTGTCTGGTCATCAGTCTGACCGGACCTTGCGCGGACCTCATCAGCGTTAAGACATGTGCTTCTCGACTTGGAATCCGTAGGGATGTGGATATCGCCCTTGTCCCGTCTGTCGCGGAGGATCTCGATCAGTGCCTGGTTGTCTATAGGAGCCTCAGTCACCGGATACAACGGTGTCTTGCCTTCAAAAACAGAACCCGGAACTGTCGCACTGTAATTTGTGGTAACGACCCTGTACTTAGGATCGGTGCCGTGGATATCGACCTTGGTTCCGTCGTCAAGTGTTATGCTTACAATCTCTATGTCAGGTTCTTCAATCGTTCCGTTGTTATTGTACTCAAATGTAAGACCTGTCATCTGGTCACCCAGATTGGATTCAAGGAAGCTGTCCTTCAGGTGCTTCGCAAGCTCCTCGCCGGTCAGATCGTATATAAGCCAGGTATTGTTGAACGGGCTGACCGCATAGATATCTCCGACACTGATCTCGAGGATCTCGCCTTCCGGAACGACAAAGTCAGCGCGTACGCCGCCCCTGTTGTAGAAAGCAGCGACAACGCCCTCATCCTTCATGTACTCAAGCATCAGGTTTGTAACGAAATTACCGCCTGTCGTGGTATGGGAGAGATCATCAACATATCCCTTCTTCTCAACATTTGAATCGATATAGCCCAGTGCCTCATCCATCTGATCTTTGATGCTGTCCCATGCCGCATGCGAGAGCGCGAGGACCTTCTCATCAAAGTTGGCAGCGTTCTCGGGTGTATCGTAAAGAAGCTCGGGCTCCTCAACGATAGAGGTGTACATCGGTTCCTCGATCGTAACATTGCCTTCCGGATCGATCACGATCGTCGCGCTGGCATAGCCCTGGGCATTGTTGTTTGCCTGGATATAAGGAATACCGCTGTCAGAGATACCGTAAATGCCGGCATGCTCATGTCCGCCGGTAACAAGGTCAACGTCTTCACTGTTAAGGGCATTTGCGACCTTGACCGGATTCTCGTGCGCAACAACAATGGTAACGTCCGGTTTCTCGGCTTCGTTGATCTCCTTAACGAGCTGGGAGAATTCAGCGAGGTCTCCGTGCAGCTCGAAAGGTTCGATCTTTGAATGCATGATCTCATCCGAATAATCGGGAATATAACCGATCAGGACAATGCGGCGGCCGCCTTTTTCGACGACAACGTAATCCTTGGTAAACAGAGTCCTGTTGTGGTTGTTCGCGGAATAAAGCGTAGCCGCGATAACGGGAATATTGGGATCTCCGGAATAATCGCCGAGCTCATACGCGGGCACGGTTGCCATGGAGTCAGTCGCGTAAGTCTTTACGTCCCAGTCGAATTCATGATTTCCGAGAGTTACTGCGTCGTAACCCATGATGTCGAGCGCAGCCCTGAGAGCCGCACCGTCAGTGAGGTTGGACAAAGGCGAACCCTGATAGATGTCGCCGCCGTCAACAAGAAGAACATCGTCGTAATCGCCGGATTCTCTTGCGTTGTCAACAACCTTCGCGATATGGGCAAGTCTGTACTGGAAAGTCTTCGAATCGCCGCCTGTGATATCAACAAGATATCCGTGTATATCGCTCGTCTCGAAAACAGCGATCCTGGTATCCTTCGGCGCTTCAGACTCCGACACCGTCGGCACGGTCGATTCCGTCACTTCGGAATACTGCTCCATAAGCTTGGGCTCGTCATAGTAGGCGACCTTTACGGCAAAGACCAGCCCGGCCACCAAAAGCGCAAGGAGCAATACCGCGAGGACCGCTCCAAAGTTTCTGCTTGATTTGGACATATTTTCACACTCCGGTTAATTTATTAAATAATGCCGCCCCATATTATCCTTGTAAAAACCCAAATCTTCAATGCACAGTGTGTGAACTTTGTGGAAATACATAAGAATTAAGGCATTTGGGACGGCTGATAAAGCGATTGTTGCACAAGAAAATTGCGGGTCACAGCCCTTCTATCCAACTGATGTATTTATCGAGCGTCTTACTCTCTTCGCGGCTGAACAGAAAGTATCCGGCGGTGTACCACGAGTGCGTATTCCTTTTATCTTCGACCTCGTAGATCTCGCATGTGTTGCCCACCGTCTCCGCTTTGTCCGCAAAGTCTTCGGCACACTCGAATTCCAGGAGCCCGTCATGCCTGCTCTGTATCAGCAGCATCGGGACGTGATTCCTCGTCATAAGCGACCACGGCTCAGCTTTTGTCCTGTCAAATCCTTTCGCGAAAAGCATCCCCAGAAGCATCTTCAGCGTCATCGACTGGCTCTTCCTGAAGCTGTACGGACCCCCGACCCCGATATACCCGATCACATTTGAGATATCAACTTTGTACTCATCCTGTACCGCTTTGGAATAGCAGAGGATCGACGACAGATGCGCACCCGCGGACGGCCCCGAGAGAATGATCTTTGAAGTGTCTATACCCTTGCCTTCCAGATATCTCAGGGCCGCCTTGTATCCCCTGCAGACATCCTCGATCTGCGCCGGATATTTATTCTTCGGCGACAGGCGGTAGCCCATGGAAATAAAGCGGTAGCCGTATCCCGCCATACACTGACCGACATAGTCGAAAAACTTCGGATTGCCCGCATTCCAGCCGCCACCGTGTATCCAGATCACGACCTTGCCGCTCTTTATCTCCGCGGGCTCGTAGTACAGAAAATACTGCTCTTTGTCTGTTCCAAAATCCACGCGCTCAGGCGTGAAAACCTTCTTTGTCTTGAACAAAAGCCTGAAATAGATCGGGTAATAGCTTAAATTTTCGCGGATGTAATCGATCATGACTGCGCCTTTCCGCCAAGCATCAGCACAACGGCTGTCGCGAGATTCCTGTACATGTCTTCAGGCTTGTACTTGCCCTCGACGTGCTCGACCTTGAAGCATTCTGTCAGAACATATCCCGACTCAATCCCGTGATAGTTCACGATGAAGAACTGTATGATCTCATCGACCGTTGATGCCGGCTTCAGATCATTCTCTTCCACAACTTTTGTGAGATATTCAGTCATTGCCTGCGTCGCGTAGAGCAGCGGGCTCAGCTCGTCTTTTCCCAGCCTCGACGAGATCCTCATCGCGCGTTCGGGATCGCTCATCGCCAGCATGTCCCCATAGATAGAGACCTTAAGCATGTCGGTGCCGACTTCCCTCATGTAATCCGCGAGCATGCCGCAGATGTCATAAACCGTCTTTTCCCAGTGTTTAATTTCTGACTTGGCGAGGATCTCCTCCAGCCTGTCGTCGATCCTGTTCTCCGAGTTGATCGTTATGACCAGGTCCTTAAAGATCTCGTCCAGGTCTTTGTAGTATCTGTATATTGCCCCGTGCGAAAAGCCCGTCTCGGCAATGATGTCCTTCATCTCAACCGAAGTGATCGGCTTTCTGGCGCACACGCGGTACGCCGCGTCGATTATCCCGCGGCGCTTCTTCTCATAGTATTCCTCAGATACTCTGGGCATATGTGACCTCCGTGTGTTTTTGCTTAGCATTTAAAAATGACACGGTGTCATTTTAATTTGAACGGGGCCGGTTGTCAAGATTGGCTGTATCATTGTCCCGATCTCAATCCCAGGTATTCCGGATTACCTACAAGAATTGCTTTTAGTGAATTTAGTAGGTAGTTTTGCTGTTAAAAGCGGGTTAGCAACAAGCCAACTACCTACTAAAATCCGCTTTTTTCGATTTTAGTAGGTAGTCCGGCAGGCATTTTCCTGTTGTTTTCTCGAAAACTACCTACAAGAATCGGGTATTTTCAAATCTAGTAGGTAGTCTGCTTTATTTTTTGCTGCTTTATAGCAAAAAACTACCTACTGGAAACCGCTTTTTACGATTTCAGTAGGTAGTCACAGAATTCTTATCAGCAAAACACCTCAGATCTGTGTAGGTCCTTCCCTGTAGCGCCCGAAAAACACTCCGTCGTCGATGAACTTGTCCGCGTCGGACACCCACATGGGGAACTTGCCCGTAGCCAGAGCAGTCTGACCGTTGAGCATGCCCGTGTGGAACGACAGGTGGCGGTACTGGCGGAGGACAAGCTCCATTCTTGTGAAGCGGCAGTTCTCGGGCTTTTCGTAGAGCATGTCGTCGGTCAGGGAATCCAGATAGTCCAGGGTCTTCTTTTCGATCGAATCGAGATAGGCAAGAAGCTGCTCGTCGGACAAAACAACGGATGTCGGATTGTCGGGGTTGTCCATGCCCTCCTCATGGAAGGACGGCTCCTCGTAAACGTTGGGGTTGATGAACCATTTGTCCGCGGAGTGGAGCGCGTGGTAGGCCCAGCGCCAGCAGGGCGCGCCGCAGCAGAGGGCGTCACGGTCGTAGGAGCGGATCGAAGTCCTGATGTTCAGGAAATTCGGCAGTACTGTCTGTTTGATTATCATGCATAAGTCATTCATTTTGATTTACCTCCGTATAATTTTTCGAAAAAAGCGGGCCGGGATCAAAAGACCGCGGTCGATAATGTGGTCCTGGCCCGAAAAACCTGGCCGGGTTCAAAAGGCCGCCTCAAAAGCAACCGGGCCGCCCCCACTCATGATCCCGTGAAGTCATATTTCCTGACCCCGAGCATCCAGAATTTGTAGCTCAGGTAGAAGAACACCAGGCCGAACAGCGGCGAGATCCAGCTTAAAACCGGAACATTGTCAGGCGACAGGATCACGAGGCTCGGGTAGTACGCGATGAACGCGATCGGGATGAGAAACGTGAAGATCACCTTAAATATGCCTTCAAAGATGCTCGAAGGATATTTCGCAAAGTCCTTGAAGCGGAACATGATGACCATCACGTAGCCCGAGTTCTTGATCCAGAAGCAGGTCGCCGCGGCGAAGTTCATGAGAGCGATCATGAACAGCGACGCCGTAAGCAGGAACACAAACAGCTTCGCCAACACCAAAGCATTTAAAGGCAGGCCGATCTTGATCCAGGCATAGACGATGGTGCCGATGCCGAACGCGAGCTGGCCCAGGCCTTTTACGTCGAAGACCTCCGACATGAAGTAGAAGAACACGTTGACCGGCCTGAAGCAGTACTTGATGAAGTCACCGCTCTGCACCATGAAACGCAGGTTCCAGTTGTTGTCGAAGAAGCACTGGACGGGTGTCAGCGCGACCAGCGAGAAGCCGTACAGGAACAGCATGTGGTGGTAGTCCCAGCCGTTGATCACCGGGAAATTGTGGAACAGGATCATGAATGTGACGAAGCCCGAGAGGTTGGTCATGATCATGCCGAACGTGGAGATGATGAAGTCGGCGCGGTAGCTCATCTTGCTCTTAAGGTCCTGGATCAGGATCTTGCGGTAGATGCTTGAGTAAAATTTTAATCCTCTTTTGCGCATATCAGCCTCCGTTCACGGTGATCTTCTTCACCGCATGATTCCAGAAAAGATTGCCCGCTACTGTGAGCACGACGAGCCAGCCCAGCTGCAGTCCGAACAGCTTGAGCAGTCCAAGCCAGGTGTCCGAGCCGCTTTTTTCGAGAAGGATGGACAAAGGTATGTCATAGACCGCTCTGAACGGCAGATACTGGACCACCATTCTCGCCTTCTCGGGGAAGAATGCCAGGGGGATCGTTGCGCCGGACAGAAGGAGAACGATCGTCTCTTTTACGATGTTGATGCCCCATGTCGATTCGGTGAACAGGCAGATGGGTGCGACGAGCATCTCGATGTTGTAGTTGATTATCAGCGCGAAGATCATCGCGATGATGAACCACAGGAGATTGAGGCCCATCCTGATGGCACCGTGCGTGACGATCATGACCACGATAAATGTCGGAACGAACGTCAGGAAGAACTGGACCACGTGATTTCCCGTGTAGCTCCAGAAGGTGTATTTCCGGTAGCGCATCGGCTTTAACAGATCAAGGATTATCTTGCCCGACTGGATCGATCTGCTCATGTCCCAGACGACGAACATTTCGAGGAAATTGAAGATCGCGGTCGCGAGGATCAGGTAGATCATCGTGTCCGAAAAGGACATTCCGTTAACGACATCACTTCCCGAAGATGCGTAGATCGCTTTCCAGAGATAGTAGACGAGAACGAGATAGATCAGGTTCGCGAAGAGCGTAACGAAGATGCCGAGCCTGAAGTACAGCGACTCCATTATCCCGCCGCGCGTTAATGCGATTAGTCTTTTGGGATTCATTTCGCGCCTCCCTCGTAGATCTTCCTGATAACTTCCTCTGTTGATATCTCAAGGATCTTAACATCCTTGATCTTCTTTTCTTTCTGCTTTTCCATGATGACGTCCATGACATCAGTCGTTTTCTCGTCGATCAGGTATTCCTCCCAGGTGTCATCGGCGAGCTTGAGCTTTAAGGTCCTGTACGAACCGAAATAGTTCTTCAGGTGATCGATGTCGTTGTCGTAGATCTTTGTGCCCTTGTCGATGATGACTATCCTCCTGCAGAGCGCGTCAACGTCGCCCATGTCGTGTGTGGTAAGGATAACAGTCGTGTTCTTCTCTTTATTGAGGCCCAGGATGAGCTCACGGATCTTGGACTTCATCGACACGTCCAGGCCGATAGTAGGCTCGTCGAGGAATACGATCGCCGGGTTGTGCAAAAACGCCGCGAGGATGTCGCTCAATGTCCTCTGACCCAGAGACATCTGTCTTACGGGCTTATGGAGGATCGGCTCGATGTCGACGAGCGAGCGGTAGAGCTCGATCATTTCCTCATATTCTTTCTCCGGAACCATGTAGAGGTCACGGAGGAGCTTGAAGGATTCGATCAGCGGCAGCGACCACCAGAGCTGGCTTCTCTGCCCGAAAACAACTCCGATATGCTCGCAGTTCTCTGTCCTGTTCTTGTAAGGCACCTTGCCGTTTACGAGGATCTCGCCTGAAGTCGGCTCGAGAACGCCTGTCATCATCTTGATGGTCGTGGACTTGCCCGCGCCGTTGGGGCCCAGGTATCCGATTATCTCACCTTTATTAACGGTAAGGGTTACATCCTTAACAGCGGAGACTGTCTTGTAGTCTCTCGAGAACAGGTCCTTTAAGCTTCCCTTCAGTCCCTCATGGCGGTTCAGCACCTTGAAGTCCTTGCATACATTTGTCATTACTACTGCTTCATTGCCCATATGAAATTTCCTCTTCCTTTTTTGTTCAATTGCAAGTATATTGTGGATAAGGATGCGAAAACACCTCATAATTGACTGATTTTTATAACTATCTTCCACGCTGATGGAATATTGTTATACTTTTCGCGAAAATGGAGCAATATTGTTATGAAAAAAGAAGTGATGGGTCTCATCGTCAAGCGTGACGACGGCTCCGAGATAGTAAACTACGACGATCCTAACTTCCCCTCCTACATCTACGACGGCTGGATCGCGCCCAAGGTGACGTGGGAAGGCGTGCCCCACTTCCACGAGGATATCGAGATCATGACCGTGAAGGAAGGTAAGGTGGCTTATTTCGTCAACGGCAAGGAAGTGCTGCTGAACGCCGGCGACACGATAATCGTGAACTCCAACCAGATCCACTACAACATGTGCGTCGGAGAAGTCGCGAAATACGTCATCGCGATAATCCACCCCCGGATCCTCTCCAATTCCGTCGCGGTCGAGATGCAGGCAGTAAAGCCCATAACCGACAACCCCGACATCCATTACCTGAGATTCCGCTATATAAATGAGTACACGGAACAGATAAGGGATCTTATATTCGGGCTGCCCAAGGTCAGGCATGATCCTTTCGAGATCACAAAACAGTTCTATCAGATCTGGGACATTATAAGAAAACAGGCCGAGTACTTAGGTGCCACAAAGGACGATGCCGTATCGGATCCGAGGATGCAGTCGTTCAAGGCGATGATGCATTTCATCTCAGACTCTTATCAGGAACAGGTCACTTTAGGCGACATCGCAGCGAGCGGAAACATCAGCAAATCCCTCTGCAACACGCTCTTCCACCAGTATGTAGGCGAATCGCCGATCAACTACCTGATGCACTTAAGATGCCGCAAAGTGGCCGAACTGCTGCGTGCCGGGAATCTGTCCATGACCGAGATCGCCTCCAGGACAGGGTTCGGAGGGGTGAGCTATATGTCGGAGACGTTCCGGAAATTTTTCGAGAAATCGCCCAGGGAATACAGGAAAGAGTGGCAGCAGGGTTAACTGATTATTTACAGGTTTTCTTCAATTTGGACACGTTAGAAACATTTTGGTGCAAGTCATGAAATTCTCAACCTGTTATAATGACCGTAATATAAGTGAAAATAGCGACGTAAGGGTGCTGCACTTTAATGGTAAAAAAAGGTAATTACAATATCGATAAGACTTTGAATAATCTCGCACTCAAGAAGGAGACTCCGAAGAGTGCCTTTATTCTTTTGATGCTCCTTTATGCCATAGCGGCTTTCCTCACAATGAGAGCCTCCACAACGCAGGGTTTTGTATCGTTCGCCGGAACCCAGATCCGGTTCGCTTCCTTTGCCGGCGTCTTCTCGATGTTGGGCAACATCTGCATAATCTGTCTTGTCGTGCTGTTCAGAAGAGTCGGATATATCGTATCAATGATCATACTCGTGCTGCAGTTCCCGATGATGACCGTCAATGTTTTTGTCCGCGGCAACATACATGCCATCTCGGGATTCTTCTCCAACATACTGATAATCGGCGCAATATCGATCATACATTTCAGTTACCGCAAGATCCTCAACTATCAGAAGAACATCCGTGAACAGGCCGTTACCGACAGGATCACGGGACTTCCGAACCGTTTCGCGTGCGGCGAGCTCATCGCGGATCTCCAGAAGCGGGGCGGGAAGTTCGCGCTCGTCTCGATCGATCTTAACGACTTCAAGAGCATCAACGACACCATGGGTCATGACACCGGTGACGAGGTCTTAAGAGTTGTCTCTCAAAGATGGATGGATATGGCAAACAACAATAAGACCGATACCGTTGACTTTGTAGCCAGAAACTCCGGCGACGAATTCATGCTCGTAATCAGCGAATTCGATACGGTAAGTACAGTTGAGAAGACCATCACTGCTTATAAGGATGAGCTCGAAAAGAAGATCACCATAGACGACTGCGACTACTTCCTGACAGCCTGCTTCGGATATACCCTCTTCCCCGAGGATTCCGATGTCATAGAGAATCTCTATCTGTTCTCCGACGCCGCACTGCACGAGCTCAAGAAGACCGGCAGCGGAAGCAGGATCTTAAGGTTCTCCCCGGATGTCCTCAACACAGAAAAAACGCTTGAGATCGAGCGCAAGATCCGTTCAGCCCTTAACAGCGACAAGATCTTCTTCCATCTCCAGCCGCAGTACGGCATAGATCACAGTCTCAGGGGCTTCGAGGCTCTCGCCCGCCTGAAGGACGACGACGGCTCTTATATCAGCCCCGCGGATTTCATCCCCGTTGCCGAGAAGACAGGCCTCGTTGACCGTATCGATATGCGTGTTTTCGAGCTCGCCATGGACTTCCTCGACAACGTCTCCAAAGAGACCGGCTCGGATGTCACGTTAAGCGTCAACGTCTCGGTAAGACACCTGATGAAGAACAATTTTATCGAGAACATAAAGAACATTATCGCGTCACACAACATAGCTCCCGAGCGCATCGAGATCGAGATCACGGAATCCATCATGATCGACTCCGCGGAGAAAGCCCTTCAGCGCATCGACGAGATCAAGAGCATGGGCATGAAGGTCGCCATCGACGACTTCGGAACCGGCTATTCGTCCCTTAGTTATCTGAAGGATTTCCCTTCCGACATGCTCAAGATAGACAAGTCATTCATCGACCAGATGAACCTCAGCGAATCTTCAAGGCAGTACGTTGCCATGATCATCTCGATCGGCCACATCCTCGACCTGAAGGTCATCTCCGAGGGCGTTGAATCCGCCGATCAGGTCGATGTTCTCAAAAACATCGGCTGCGACTATATTCAGGGCTTCGTCTGGGGCAAGCCTATGCCGCCCGAGGAAGCGGGGAAGCTGGTTAAAGAGTCGGTTGGAAAGTGAATCATCACTTATTAGTCCGTGACGTTTTTTGTCACGCTTCTCTCCGGAGAATCGCTACATTTTTTCGGAATTTTGAAAAATCCTTCTTTTTGTCACGTCGAAAGGGGATTTCGCGCGACATTTTTCTGCCCTGTTTGTTGATACAATAAATCGGCGTTTTACACGGCAGGCGCCGGGCTTTCCGCCGGGATTATGCGGTTTTAACCATGAAACACCGGCAGTTATCACGGATTATGCTTCATTTACCCATGAAGTCACAGTAAAATCCAAGCAGGCTGTGACAGTGGCTGTGATTCCAACGTGATTTGCCCGAAAATTCCATCCAAAGTCACAGTAAGCAGTGATTTTACTGTGATTTTCGAAAAGATCAAAAACAAAGGGCCGCACCCTCGGCTTAGTGACTCAGTTTCCCAGCACGCTGGTATCGTATATCTCCAGAGGCTCCGGCAGGATATCGTCTGAAGCAATCAACGCGTCAAAATCCGCCTTTTTGTACTGCTCGACATGAACCTGGACGTTGCTTCCGAGCGCGCTGTGATCAGTATCCTTAAAGATGCTGATATCGACTTCGTCGCTTATGCGGATTATGTACAAAAGCTGATACTCGCCGTCAGCCAGCAGTGCCTTGATATATTCCTCATCGGCGGTCACGCCTGCCGGAAGCATGTTGGGGATGCCGAAGCCGGGGACATTTGAGTCCGCAAAATAAGGCCTTGGTAAAATCCCGGTAACCGCAATGCTAACGCTGCCGGAATCAGCGCCGTAAAGATTTTTCGCGAGGTCAAGGCAGTATGACTCGACTTTATCCCATTCCGCGGACGTGAAGATCTCGCCGCTCTTGACGTTGACCAGGACGTCAACGGTCTTGCCGCTGTCATATTCGCCTGTTACCCAGTCAGTAATTACTGTGTCAGAACTGCCCTGTCTGGTATTGGTCTCGACAGAGACAAAGCTGTCCGCATCAAGTACGGCAGAAGGATCGTTCTTTTTAAGATATTCCCCGACCATGGTTACGGCCTGATCCGCATTGGTATTAACCGGAGAGCTGATCTCCGCAGCGGAAGAATTTGCAGTAGTATTTGAAGAAGCATTTGAATTAACGTCACCTGCAACACACCCGGCAAGCATGCCTGCAGTTATTACGGAAGCGGCCGCGGCGGCCAGCAATCTTGCTCTCATAATCAAAGTCTCCTTTGCAAAAGGATATTCCCTTACCCGTAATATGGTATAGATTTAGACCTGCGTGTGCAAGTTTACGGCAAACACTAAAATGCTATAATGTCGGCGGTAGATATAGTTTTCAAGGAAGGGTATTCAAGTTATGAGCAGGAAAAAGAGAGAGAAAAAGCCGATGTCCAAAAAGGCAAAGATCATTTTGTTGAGCGTGATACTGGGAATAGTCGCTTTACTGGCGGCAGCGTTCTTTATTGTCGTTCTTCCGTTTTTAACGACCTTTACCAGAATGGATTTCATAGCGGCGGATACCGGCGAGAACCTTGTCAGCACCGATTTCACGATGGAACAGAAGCTCAAGGATTTCGATTATATGTATGACATCGTCTGCCTCGAGAATCCTGAGAAGGAGCGTATCGAGCAGGCTTACGGAATCTCATATGACGATGTCTACAACAGGTACAGGGACCTTGTGATCAATTCGGAAAGCGACTATGAATATTTCTCTTACCTCGGATGCTTCCTTTCCGTTCTGCCCGGCATGCACAACTATATGGGACTGCCGGATTATACCAACAACGCGGTATTCGCGGAGTTCAGTCTCTCCGAGCTGTACGGCAAACAGGAATTCAAGGATTATGCTTATTCATGGAAAGAGGATTTCCGTGATGATGTCGAAAACCGCCTCGGCTACAATACAATAGCTTTCGCGTATTTTGACGGCAGCTATATCGGTTTCGTTCCGAATGTGCCCGGAATAAACTGCATAAGCGATTATACCGACGCGATCCTGATCTCCGTTGACGGAAAGGACCCGAAAGACATCTGCTTTGATGTTTTCGAACGCTATGTGCCCACATACGACGGTGTCAACGACTGCTTCTTCAGAGATTATCTTATATATAATGACGGCATCGGCGAAAAGCACACGGCGGAAGTGCTCATGCCCGACGGAACCGTTGAGACAATCGATATTTATGACGATCCGGGATTCGATTACATTTTGCTGGACGGCCGTAAGACCTATCCTGAGCTTTTCGACATTCTGGAGAATACCGGTAATTCAAATACAGGCAATACCGTAACCGACGTCATGTCTCCGGATTATGTTCCGTCATCCTACTATATAGCCACTGATCCTGAGAGAAAGCTCGTTTATATCTATTCAACTGAATGTGATTCCAGGGAAGGTCCGAGACTCGTTGCCGATCTGACCAAGGCGCTTGAAGAAGCAGATGCCGATTCCGTCATCCTGGATATCCGTATGAACGGAGGCGGCGACTCGTCATTTGTAACCGACCAGCTCCTTCCCGTGCTGTTCTCACACAATGTAACCTATGAATCAACCGTATACGGCGGAAGGAACTCCCACACCCGGAAGTATTACGGAAACATGGTCTATAAGATCCTCGACGCATCGGTCAACAACAGTTCAGCCTTCAAGACCAAGGGGAAATATTATTACTATACCGAGACTTTCAATGTCGAAGGAAGAGCCGCAAAAGACTATAAGATCTATCTGCTGACAGGTTTTGACACCTTCTCATCAGGCGACATCATGACACGTATCTGCAAGGAATACGATAACTGCGTACTCATCGGAACAAATACCGCCGGAGAAGGCGTAAGCGGTGCCATAATCCAGTGTTATCTGCCCGAGACGCACTTTATGTTCGCATATGCCCCGACCGTAAACATAGACTGTCCTGAGGATTCATTCCTCGGAACAGAACCGGATATCTATGTTCCGTTCACGCTGGATGAATACTATACCAGATCGGATCTTTACTACAATCAGGGACTTTCGATCGGCAGATATGATGTCCGTCTTATGTGGGACCAGACTCTGGTCAAAGCGGTCGAAATGGCGGAAAACGATTAAAGGGCTCAGCCGGTGACTGGCTCTATCTTCCCTGCCCGCCGGTCTTCTGAAGTGCCTCTTCCAATGTCGGGTACGACGGAATCGCGCCTTTCCCTCCGACGCTTATCGCGCAGTATCCGCTCATGAACGTGAGCGCATCGGAAAGCGCTTCTCCGGTCAGGTCTTCTATATTGCTTCTGTCCGTGTCTGTCATCATGAGCTTCCAAAGGAACGATCCGACCGATGCGTCGCCCGCGCCTGTGGTATCGACCACATCGCACTTTACTGAAGGCGCGAAGGCCCTGGTCTTCTTAGTGATCGCGTAAGCCCCGTCTGCGCCGCAGGTATAAAGGACAAGCTTTACGTTACCCTGAAAGAGCTTTGGCAGAGCGCTGTCGATATCGCTTTCGCCGGTAATGAATTCAAGCTCCTCGTCAGACACTTTAAGGATGTCCACCATGGGCAGGAACTCATCGACCGCGGCCTTCAGGTCCGCAGGGTCCTTCCAGAGAGGGAACCTGAGATTCGGGTCAAAGCTTATAAGGCACCCCTTTGACGACGCGATCTCAACAGCTTTTCTGTGCGCTTCCTTCATCGGGAAATCGCCCAGGGACACGCTGCAGAAATGAAGCGCGAACGCGTCATCGAACGCATCCTCCGGAACCATGCTCTCATCGTAGAGCATATCCGCCGACGGGTTTCTGTAGAACGAGAATGTGCGGTCCCCGTTCTCATCAAGACTGACAAACGCGAGCGCGGTATTCGCCTTATCCGTAAAGAGAATGTTCGAAGTGTCTATTCCGGTATCTTTCAGATATCTCTCTATCTTGTGCCCGAACGGATCGTCGCCCAACTGCGTCAGGAACGCCGATCTCCCTCCAAGTCTCGAAAAAGCCCCGCACACATTTGCCGGCGCGCCTCCGACCGCAGGAAAGAACGATGTCACATCGTCAAAAGCGCAGCCCTTCTCGGCCGGAATAAAATCAATAAGCGCCTCACCTATCGCAACAAGTTTTTTATCCTTCAAAGCCTTTTACCTCCACGGGTCTTATTCCTCTGATGACAGCTCCGCACCCTTCGGCTCTTACCGAAGGATAGCTGTCCGGATAGAATCTCGAGCTCATGACATATCTTCCGCCGTCCGCGAAGATCTCCAGGCTCGAGCTGTCAACAATGATA
>CACYRM010000057.1 GCA_902776845.1 Oscillospiraceae bacterium | reverse complement strand
GGCATATAGAACGATCCGTAATAAGACCCGGACACGCGCTGTATCAGGAGAGCCATCTGCTCGTCTCTTTTATCAAGTCCTCTTCTCTTTCTGTAATCCAGGGCGGAAAGGCTCATGGAGCTTGCGTAGACCGTCTTGATAGCATTCTCGAATTCCTGAAGGCGTTCTTCCGGATCACCCCTGTTCGCGCAGAAGACAGACTCGTATTTACCTGCGAACGCATTGCCGAAGCCATCCTCAAGGATACTGCTCGATCTGATGATATAAGGATCCTGGCCGTAGTATTCAATGATCCTCCTGAACTGCTCCCTCATGGCAGGCGAGAATTCGCCCTCCATTATCTTAGAGGCAAACTCTTCTGCGAGTGTGAAATATCCTTCCTCCGTGCGCTGCTTAATGCGAAGGTCCCAAAGATTGTTGTCGACTATATATGTGTAATAGAGATCCGATCCTGCATAGAAAGAATCGTGCGGCTCCAGGTATTCCGCAATATCGGGCTCCTTATTCCTGATTATCGCCCGGGCGAGCAGCATGCCGCATGCCTTGCCTCCGATCATGCCTGTGCCTATCATGTGATCTCTTACCGCGAAATAATCCTCAGGCGTGAAATTTCTCTTCACCATCTCACGCATCTTCTCATCCCTGGTCATCATGATATTGCACATTCTGCTGCATTCCTCGGCTATGTCCGCCTGGCTCTCATGAAGGATCCTCGTGCGGTTAAAGAACCTGTCCCATGCATCGGAGTACTGTTCCTCGGATGAGCGCTGGGCCTGGCCTAATGTCTGATAGAACCGGCTCGATTTGACGCCGTCAAGGACCGGTCGGAACCTGCCCGTATCAGGCTCATATGTGTGAGGCAGGAACATCGTGTCGGAATTCCTGTTCCATACTTTCTCGGGACGGACATAGATATTCCTGCTGTCCGAATACACATCGATAAACAGCTGCGTCGTATTAAGGATCTTATTGATCGCGTCGACGGAATGCTTTCCTCTTATGATTGGGAAAAACGCGACTGTATCCAGTATAAAAAGGAACGGACAGGTAACCTTAAAGAAGTTTCCCATCATAAGGTCCGTCGCCCACGCTGTCTGAAGCTCTGACAGGCAGTCGAAAACATAGAACGCGTCAAAGCCCTCTTTCTCGATGACATTATGGATGTCAACGGTAAATGTCTCGAATCTGTGAGACAGCGGGATGCTCACCGTCTTTACACCGGGGCGGTCTTCTATAAGCGGTTCGTGGCTTGCGAATCTGAAATATATAATGTTGCGCTTGTCCTTTATTGCCTGCTCAACATAAGGCTCCATGAACAGCCTGAACTGCCCAAGATCTGATACACGCCAGACGACATTGTCGCCAAGCCTGATATTATCGAACGCGGTATCCATCTCCGGGATGCCGCTCAAGACTCTTTCAAACGCTGCCATGGCAATCTCCTTTTTATTTTGAGTATAAATGCAAAGAAGGCGCTGACGGCATACTTTCTCGGCATTGGAATAATGCTTTTTGAGAATTGATACGTTTAAGGATAACTTAAGGTAACAGGCACCTTTGCTTAAGATTGGTCTTCTATCATGGACACATCAAAACCAAAGGGGAATGGGTTATGGATGATGTAATTCTGAGGATCAATGATCTGTCAAAAAAGTACGGAGCGAAAACCGCGCTCGACCACGTCAGCTTCTCGGTTGAAAAAGGAAAGATATACGGCTTCATCGGTGAGAACGGCGCCGGCAAGACCACAGCCATAAGAGCCATAACAGGCCTGTCTGAAGCGCCTTACGGCTCAGTTGAACTGTTTGGCCAATCAGGCCGCAAAGGCCTGGAGGAAGGCCGCAAAAAGCTGGGCTGCCTTGTTGAACGCCCGATACTCGCGCTGAACAAGACAGCTTATCAGAATCTCACGATGCAGCAGATCCTCTACGGAAACTGCGACGGCGATAAAGCTCTGAGGCTCCTTGAACGCGTCGGGCTTTCTGATGTGAAGGACAAGAAGGTAAAGGATTTCTCGCTCGGCATGAAGCAGCGCTTAGGCATCGCGCTCACTCTTATTAATGATCCCGAGCTGCTGATACTTGATGAGCCCGTTAACGGTCTTGATCCTGTCGGAATGTATGAGGTAAGAGAGCTTCTCCGCTCCCTATGCGAGAATGAGAAGATCACCATCGTCATCTCAAGCCACATCCTCGCCGAGCTTTATCAGCTTGTAACCGATTACATAATCATCTCCCACGGAAGGATCATAGAGACTCTGTCAAAGGACGAGCTGAACGGCAGGTGCGCAAGCTATATCGTTTTCGAGACCGACAGAAATGATGAGGCCATGAATGTCCTGAAGCAAAACGGCGTGGAGAAAGCCGAACAGGAAGGCAGTTCGATCAAGGTCTATGGCGGACTTCAGACAAGGACCATAGCCGAATGGATGAGGAGCTCCAACATACTCGTAACTCTTCTTATGAGAAATGAGATCTCACTCGAAAAGTATTATATGGATCTGCTCGGGAGGACTTAAGTATGAAAGATCTGCTCAGATGGGAAATAAAACAGACATTAAGATCAAAAGCATTCATAGGGATGGGCATCGCGTTTTTTGTATGCATGCTGCTCCTGATATTTCTCTCCGTGGGTGAAGGTGACACAGGATACGATCTGTATCTGAAAAATCTCAGCAATTTTACAACACTGGTAATGTTCCTTGCGGGTGTTTACGCAGGCATTCACTTTACGGGAGCATTCGAGGACAGAAGGATACAGTCGGCGGTAATGGCCGGCAAGAACAGGTTCGGAATACTCATGGCGAAAATGATATCCTACCTCGGATCTCTGGCAGTCTATTACATAACATCGGTCACGGCAAGCTCAATCGTCACATACGCGCTTTACGGCGCAGGCGAGCCTGAAGGGGGATTCTTAAGAGCCGTCATCGCAAGAGGTCTCGTCTACCTTCTTGTCGAATTATCATTCGCAAGCATCTGCATGATCACCTCGCTGCTGATAAAACATACCGGCGCTTCGATCACGGTAAATCTGTTAATGCTGATCATTCTGTACTCCGTCGGCGAAATACTGATAATGAAGGAAGAGACCATAAGATTCATGCAGTTCCTTCCGATCGGCCAGATCTTCATCACATTCTTTGACGCAGGCACAGGAAACCTCATTACGGCTTCTTTTGTATCAGTGTTCTGGATAATGGCGGTACTGGCAGTGTCTTATCTCAAGTTCAGAAAAGAAGAACTCAAATAAAGGAAAGGCCGCTATTTAGCGGCTTTTCTGCTGAAGAACAGCTTCCCGACGAGGCTGATCGCGGGCCCCAAAAATACGGCCATCAGGATGATCCCGATAACAGGCTTTCCGCCAGCCAGAGTGCCTATGACTATGGCTGAAAAATCCCAGAGCATGCGGATAAGCATTTTCGGGACTTTGGGAAATCTTGACGTCACCTTCTCAGTGATTATCTTGGGAATGGCATCATAAGGCGCCACGCCCATGTCAGAATTTATATACACGGCGGCACTTATGATGAACAGCAAAAGGGCTGCAAGAAATACAGGCCATCTTGTCACGGGATCGGTAAAGATATGCGCGGGGATAGTCTTTGACCAGACCCAGTCAAAGAAGTCGACATAGTAGCCGACCAGGACCATGTTGAAGACTGTTCCGAATCCGAGACTGGACCTGTCCCAGAATATTACGATGATAAGCAGGACGGCGTTCACGATGAGCTGCCATGTCCCGAAAAGAATTCCGAGCCTTAAAGAGACCGCCTTGTTCATGAATGAACAGGGATCCGTTCCGAGTCCGCAGAGCATCAGGAAGGACAGGAAAAATCCCATCCCCAGGACAGCCAGAAAACATACGATTATGCGCTTGATATCAAATCTGAATTTCATCGGTCACCAGGGCAGGCTCAGACTTTGCACTTTTTATAGAGTTCCGGATAGCCTTCTTTGACAGCGCCGTTGAACTGGATTCTTATTATCCCTACAAATGCCATGTAGCAGAGGAAAAACAATACTCCGACAAGCACGACAAAACCTATGATCCACTGAAGCAGAGCCTCACGCATTCCTGTGGAATTCATCATCGAATATGCAAGAAACCCGCCCAGCATAACGGTAACCACGGACATTACGATAACTACCAGCTTAAAGTCCTTTTTTGTTTCCGCTTTAAGTCTTTCGCTGATCTCGATCACATTCTTCTCCGGGACTTTTCCGGACTGAAGCGAGTCCTGAAGATTGGAATTCAAAGTCTTAAAAGTGATTACTGCCATTATCCTGTTACTCCTTTTATTCAGTTCAAACCGCTACATTATATCACCGGATGCCTGAACAGAATCAGATAATCAGTGATAGAATATGTAACTGCGAATAAGCGGAAAGAACAATAAAGGGGTTAAAAATGAAAAGAAAGATCTCGATACTTCTGATAACGGTTATGCTTTGCATGATGCTGATACCGGTTGCGGGCTGCGGCAAGAAGACTGATTATTCCAATCCTCACAATGCGATAGTGGCAGCGGACAGAGGCATTCACCTCGAAGGCAAGACCATAAAGGTCAAGGCAACAACAGACGTGACGCTTGGATATTTCTACAACGAGACGGATCTCGGAATCGGCGCAAATGTCGCAGTGGGCGTATATACTGACGATAACATCCTCGGCCTCGACATGGATTACACAGGTATCAGGAAAGGCCAGACCGTAACAGGCACCATCAGGTATTATGACGATCATCTCAAGACATCGAGGATAATCCTGATCGAGCTTGATGAGTGACCGGCCTTATTCACTTAGACTTCACAAGGTCATTTATCACTTCGCCGGCAATGATCAGTCCGGCAGCTGAAGGAACGAACGCGGCCGAGCCCGGAACTGCTCTTCTCTTTGAGCTTTCACCGGCATCCTCAGGAGAGCCGCTCTGTTCACTGCTCAACGGCTTTATTGGCTCTTCCTTCGAATAGACGACCTTAAGGGAATCGATCCCTCTCTTTCTGCACTCGCGCCTCATCACCTTCGCGAGTGGACAGATAGATGTCTCATACAGGTCAGCCACTTCAAACATAGCCGGATTGAGCTTATTTCCGGCACCCATCGATGATATTACGGGGACCGAAGCTGCCTTTGCTTTCTCTATTATTGCGAGTTTGCCGGTAACCGTATCTATCGCGTCGACAACGTAATCATAATCACGGAAATCGAACTGATCCTGCGTATCCGGCATAAACATGATCTTATATGTTCTGACCTTGCAGTCCGGATTTATATCGCGGATCCGCTCTTCCGCCGCGTCCACCTTGTATTCGCCCACGGTCTTTAAAGTGGCAATTATCTGACGGTTGATATTACTGAGACAGACCCTGTCATGATCGATAAGATCCAGTGCGCCTATTCCGCTTCTTGCGAGGGCCTCAACCACATACCCTCCGACTCCGCCTATTCCGAATACGGCCACTCTTGAAGCGGCGAGCTTTTCCATCGCTTCCGCTCCGTATAACAACTGTGTTCTCGAAAACTGTTCCGGCATTGTCTGTCATTCTCCTTATAAATACTTCAGCACATCCGCCTGTGTATCTGCCTGAAGGAATTCCGGATAGATACCGCACGGAATATGAGGCTCATAGGCAAGATGGCGGAACCAGTTTGCCTGTACGGCGGTCATGCCCGAAGCTGTCGCGGCCTGGAGTTCATTCGATCCGCCGTCGCCGACATAAAGACATTCTTCCGGGCTGACACCCAGGTCATTGGCTATATCAAGAAACATCTTCGGGTCAGGTTTTTTGATCCCCTGCTCATAGGACAGTTTGACCGAATCGAGATAAGGCATGAGCGAAGATGCGCGTATCATGTCGCGTTCATCGGAATAACAGTTGCTGATAAGTCCGGTCTTTATACCGCGGTCTTTAAGTTCCTTAAGCAAAAGATATGTTTCTTCGGGCGTTGCTTCGAAGGTGTCGGATATGCTCTCATGTCTTTTATTCAACAGATGTTCCACAGCTTCAGGCGAATACCGTCCGAGCTTCTTAAGCACGCTTTCCGCAGCTTCCCCGATAGTCAGTTTTCCGGTGGTGCGGTCGTTATCGGTCTCATGCCATAAAGGGCGGTATACATCGTAAGGTATATCCATATCCCGCGCGAAATCGTCACTGAAATAGATCCGCCCGGTAAAAAGCGTCACCAATGTCTCGAACATGTCGAAAATGCAGGCTTTGATCAACCGACCGCCCTCCTTATTGAATCAACAGATACCAAAAGGCAGATCAGTTATTCTCCTGATCCTTATATACCCTTGAGCCGGTGGCACCGGTCTGTCCCTGGTACTTGCCGTTGTAAGGATTCAAAGCGGTATCATCCATCTTGGCAAATACGAGCTGTCCGACTCTTCTTCCCGCCTTAAGCTCAATAGCGCATCTGTTTGCATTGAAAAGCTCAAGCGTGATCTCGCCCTTAAATCCGGGATCGACCCATCCGGCGTTCTGAATAAAGAGGCCCATGCGTCCTAAAGAACTTCTTCCTTCAACAAATGCTGTAAGGTTGTCAGGAAGCTCGAAATACTCCATGGTCGTCGCGAGGACGAACTGGCCCGGCATGATCAGATAGGTATCAGCGGTTATGGTCTTATACCTGATCTCATTTTCGAGAGTTATCACGCCTGACGGTGAATCATCAACGATGCTGAAAGTGTTGCCCAGACGGATATCCACACTCGCAGGCTGGATCTGTCCGTCAGTAAGGGGGCTGATCACCAGCGACTTCTCTTCAAGCATCTTCATTATGGTCTTGTCTGAAAGTATCATTCCTTATTATCCTCCGTATCTGACAGATAACATTATACTTCTCTGTATCAGTTTTTCCTCACGGAATTATTACCCGGCGGACGGAGGTCCGGATTGCTGCTCTCAGGAACCGTAATGGTATGCGTGAGCGTAATTCCTGTCCATATAGATGTCGGCATTAAAATCATTGAGGTTATATACCGCAGACCACTCGGTCATGATCTGGCTTACATCCTCAAGAAGATCTCTTGCCTGTTCGTTGGTCAGGATGCCGCCGTTGGCCTCAAGCCCTTCGATCAGCACATCGAGTCTCCAGTCAGCTTCCTCGCCGTAATGATCGCCGGGAGTCAATACAGAGTTTGTGACCGCGTCAAGCTCGTTGACATACATTTTGTCGTCAAACCATTCGATGACGACCGAGCGGCCCGACTTGTCTGCAATGAATAAATGCTGGCTGACATCATTATGGGTATGAATATCATATCCGTTCAGAAGATCTATTGCCTCATCAACAGTCGCGCACCTGTCCAGAATAACGCGAACGGCGTTATATACGAAAAGATCCGACCTTCCGGCATCCTGATGGATCTCACCGATATCAAGCTCTAAGATGCTTACGCCAAGCCCCGCCTCGTTTACTCCGTCACATACAACATATGGGGTGGCTGTCATCATAAATCTTCCGAGAGGGGAATCCGGTGATACCATGCCTGCTCCGTACCCTATTCCCATCACCGCCAGATCCGCGACGGAATATGAAGCATAGCCGTTTTCGGGATCCGTATAGATAATGACCGTATCCGTCTCCGGATAATCAAAATTGCGTCCGAAAAGAATATCCCCGTCAGAGGTCCTGGCCGCAAAGGAAGAACATCCGTACCTTGTGGGATCAAGGGTTACCGGGCTGATGCCGTGATATTCCGCTTTGCCAAGCCATTTGATCAGTTCTTCATCAGAAGTGATCCCTGCCGCAAGCAATTCATCGATCTTGAGTTCTTTGTTGTATTCCATGTAATAGACGCCTTTGCCGTCTTTCCTTATCCCGGCCATGATGCCCAGATGCTTATGGAAGACTACGGCGGCAACGGCAGCCAGCAAAACAATAATTCCGGCAAAGACCAGGAATATCTTCAGGGCTGACTTTTTGGATATTGCGGATATCAGCAAGATCACAAAAGAAAGGATAAAGATGGCTCCGGCAATATATGCGGAAGTCCTGATCAGCTGTACAGTCTTAAGATCGGTCGATGTTATCCTGATGCAATAATCCGAGATGGAATCGCGGAGGTATCCCTTCTCCTCGTCAGATAAGGCAAAAGCCGGATTGTATTCTTCAAGCATTTTGTAATGATCGATAAATGCCTGATAAGCGTTTTCCTTCATCTCATCCGTAGCGGCTTCTACGGTTCCCGTCAGCGTCATCCTGTACTGATCGATAAACTGATAATTGACCTCATTACAGAGATCTTCCGGAATGGTTACGCATACGATAATGTCGCTCACAGGGTAATATGTCCAGTTAAATTCATCGATGGGATAATAATAGTTTTTGTCGGTAATGATATTAACTGTCGTTCCTATAGACGCATCCGTGAAAGCCGTAACATCGGCGGACCGCGTCAGAGGTCTGTAGAATCTGCCTGCCGCTATGACGGCTATTCCGAGTATAAGCAGTATTACTGCGGCGATGATCTTCTTTTTCATATGCTGCCTCCGGATATAAGATCCCTGTATTCTTTCAGGGCCTGGTATTCGCGTCTGTAAAGCCCGTAGTCCGCTATATCGGTATCGTGGAATCTTTCGTAATCACCGAATATCTCCACCGCCTCATCCAGCGGTACCCATACGTTCTTATACCCGGCTTCCTTCTCGCCCGAAGTCAGATGCATGCATCCGGTATCCTCTACCAGTTCACACGCGAAGTAATGATTTATATGTCTCCAGTCCAGAAACAGTTCCTCGATCTCGAGATATTCACCTGTTGTCCTTACCTTCATTCCGGTCTCTTCCAGGAGCTCGCGTACACAGCTTTCCTCAAAGTTCTCCCCTTCTTCAACGCCGCCGCCCGGGATGATGTATTTGGAAAATACGGTCTCATAGCTTAAAAGGACCATGCCGTCATGAACAAGTATTCCCCTCGCCGCATGGCGGAGATGCTCCGTATGACCGCAATAGTCATCGTTGATCAATTGGATCTTTTTCATAATTTACCTCAGTATCCCCATGCTGAAACAAATCAGTTTCCTATGTGGTGTAATGCAAAATATCAGCTGTCTTTTGGCAGATGGCTGACCGAATCGATGTATTCGTGATATTTCTCTTTCTCGGCATACATGTATTTATCCGCACGGTCGATATAGTCATCGATGGACAGGTCGTCATCAGGCCCGATAACCGTATAGCCGATACTTGCGTGAAGGATAAATGCCAGATTCAGAGAGTTGAATTCACTTGTCATGGATTCAGATATCTGTCTGATCAGCTGCTCGATCGTATCAGATTCCGGGCACGGTCCGACAGCTATAAACTCATCGCCGCCGTAACGTCCGAAGATCCATTCCCCGGGTGAACAGGACTTAAATGCTTCCGCGGTGGCTTTGATTGCAAAGTCTCCGTTCAGGTGTCCGTACACATCGTTGATCGTCTTCATTCTGTCGATATCGGCGAAAACAAGGATAGACTTAAGATTCTGTGCCTTGCGGGTGGAAATATAATCGTAGAGGACCTTTTCGCATCCCATGCGGTTATACAAGCCTGTAAGGGCATCTGTCATGTAGATCTTCTTAAGCTCCATGTTCTTGCGCTCGGAGAAGATGTGTCGGCGCATGCTGAAAAGCTGCGCATTCATATTCTTTACAAAGCTGCCGAGATCCAGATTGAAAAGGAGCTTGGGCGCATTCTTGATCGCAACATAACCGATGATAAAGTTCAGATAGTTCATCGGCGCAAATATATAAAGATTCGACTTGCCTTCCTCATGAACATAATCTGGATAGAGCTCCTTCGAATCGAATTGTCTCAGCGAATATCTTTTGCCGTCACGAAGTTCATAGAGGATATCCATATTTGAACTGTATCCGCGGATTCTCTCCGGATACTGCTCATCATCAAGTTCAAAATACTCGGGCTCGGTGCAGATACAGTAATTCTGACCCAGCTGCGGAATATCATTTGTGTTAATTATACCGTTCTCAAAGAAGTCCTCTTTCTTCTCCGCAATCGACAACGGGATCTGCAGACGCTGGAAGAATATATCGATAATGCTCTGCTGAAGATTCTCGAAATAATTATTCCTGATCGCGCTGAAGCGGTTCTTTATCGCATCTGCGGAAGCAGGACACCCGCAGCTTTCCGACGGAACGAAAAACGAATGATATTCCTCGGTAAAGCGCTCATCGGGATGCTGTATCTGGTACTTCAGCTTCTCATAAGCCTTCTCGCCGAACTTGTCCCATCCGCGCGAGACAGTCGAAAGGATAGGGAAATTATGCTGTCCGTCCTTGATCATGTCGAAGCCGGTCAGTAAAACATCTTCGGGAACAGAAAATCCGTGTTCACACAGCGCCGAATTAACACCGAGTGCCATATTGTCATTCGCGCACACGACCGCATCAGGGAGTTCTTTCCCTGCATCCAGGTACCATGTCATCTGAAGATATGCGGTATAGAATCCGAAATCGCACTTGAATTCCTCATAGAGCTCAAGACCATGCTCATTAAGGACATCAATAAGCGCCTGGCGTCTGATGGAATTCTCTATATTGCCTTCTATTCCGTTTACAAAAATGATCTTCTTCGCATTGTGGTGTTCGACCAGATGGGTTGCAAGATCCTTTATGCCCTTATAATTCCCGGTCTTGATGCAGGACATATTGGGAACGTCAACCTCAAGAGAGAGCATGGGGATGCCTGCCCTCTGGAAGCGGGCACAGACACGCTCCTGCTCATCAGGGAAATTATATGTGTTGGTGAGCATGATAGCGCCGTCAAATGTATGCGGATCCGGAAGATGGAATATGTTAAGCTGGCACTTGTTCTGCAGTTCGTTATCATTGGCGGAGCAGTAAGTAACGAACACAAATATATCAACACCGTCTTCAACTGCTTTTTTCTGAAGACCAATGACTACCTTCTCGATAAATTCGTTGCTGAATCCGTTGGTGAAAACAGCAATACGGTTGTTCATACTCTTATTCCTCGTACCGGCAAGAACATTAATTGTGCGTCAATACTTTATTTTAAATTAAAATCAAAAGAATTTGAACTCGATTTTGTATTCATAATATAAACTTTTACGGATCAGCCGTATGTAATGACCTGATGTCCGTAAGTGTTCTTGAGCCAGTCTCCGCTGCTGTTGTCAGAAGACGGGAATACTATAGTGTTCGGATCGCCGTCCGAGATATATCTCTTCCCGTTGTTAAGCTGCTCGAAGTTCATCTCTATATCCCAGTCTTTTCCGCCGTTGTCGTAACCGCGGATCCTTCTTATGCATTTATTGTCGTAATCCCTGACAAAAGGCGAATAGGATCTTGTCCACGCGCAGAGAAGGGCCGCCTCCGATGTGTATTCAAATCCTTCATAAGTACCCGCGAAGATCTTATCGTACTGCGGTTTGTCAGGACCCATAACCTCCGGGGAACCGAACGGAAGGGCAATGATGTTGACATACTGCCCCGGGATGATCTCATCGAGCTTTTTGTACATATATCCGACCTGTTTTTCGATCTCACCGGCATCACAGCTGCCGAGCTTAACATGGTCCTTTGTGTGGTTGCCGATATCGTAACCGTTATCTACCATCCATTTCATGATCTCTTTGTCATTATCCTCGCCGTTCTCGAAAAGCTGCGAATTCACGAAAAAAGTTGCCGTAACATTGTAGTCAGGGTATTCCGCCTTTATCTTCTCGAGGATCCCTATGGCACATGTCGGATCGAATACCGGCGTGCCGTCGTCATTCCACCCCTGGAGCACCACATCCCTTATGCCGTCATCGAATGTCAGGATAAGGGGGCTGTATCCGAAGGGAACATCTATATATCCGCTGACAAAATCAGCCAGCCTCATCATACGGTAACCCTGTTCGTAATATCTCCTGAGATCAGCTTCAAATGCTTCTGAAGTCCTGTTGTACCCGTCCTTGTCGACATTTCCGCCCGTGTACTCCGTCTCCGCGTTGGTCATGCCGTAGATCCTGTGATACATGAGGACCGGAACGGAATTAAGCTCGTTAACTCCCGCGTCTTTGTATTCCTGAGCTGTATAGGTCACAAAAGCGCTTGATTCAGGGGTTGTCTCAGTGGTCTCCGTTATGGAAACCGAAGGCGCGACGGTGGTCTCCGAAGAGGTCTCCGACGGTACTGTATCTTTTTTGCATCCTGTTAACAGCGATACTGTCATTGACGCTGTCAGCAGGCAGGCTGCGATCCTTTTTTTATTCACTATGATCATCTCCATGTGCATTTTTGAGGCATTATGCTTAAAAAGCGGTAAATCTTTACAGCATTATAGCATGCGGAAACGTTATAATAGTCTGATGAAATACGCTTCTCAATATGACCTGATGACAAAAAAGCCTGTACCGGGCCTTATAGTCAAGCTCGGCATACCGACTATGATCAGCATGTTCGTCACCACCCTTTATAACATGGCGGACTCCTATTTTGTCGGTCAGATCAACACGTCCGCAAGCGGCGCCACGAGCGTCGTTATGGGACTTATGGCTATCTTACAGGCGGCAGGCTTCATGTTCGGCCACGGGAGCGGCAGCATAATCAGCAGAAAGCTCGGCCAGAAAGAGATCGAGGACGCAAGGCGTTACTCGGCAACCGGATTCTATTCGGCTCTGTTTCTGGGATTTGCCATCCTGATACTCGGCAGCATCTTTCTTACACCGCTCATGCTCCTTCTGGGAAGCACCGAGACTATTCTCCCCTATGCGAAAACATACGCAACTGCGTAATGAACAATATACTGAGGTATGAAGGCCGGGCTTTTTTCGCCATGATCGGACTGACATCCGGAGGCTTCGTAAATATCTTCCTTGATGCCCTTTTCATGCAGAAAATGAACATGGGCATCCTCGGAGCGGGACTCGCGACGGCGATATCGCAGTATCTGTCGTGGTTCCTTCTTCTTACCATGTTTCTCCTCAAAAAGACCCAGACCTCTCTCGCCTTCAAATACGCGAAGTTCAATATCAGGACTTTGGGAGACATCGTAACGACAGGCCTTCCGAGCCTTGCCAGACAGGGACTTGCAAGTATTTCGACCATGCTGCTCAACAACGCGGCAGGCGTTTACGGCGACGCGGCCATAGCAGCCATGGGCATTGCAGGCAGGATCAGCATGTTCATATTCAGCGCCGCGCTCGGCATCGGACAGGGCTTCCAGCCTGTCGCGGGC
>CACYRM010000056.1 GCA_902776845.1 Oscillospiraceae bacterium | reverse complement strand
GACTTTCCGGAAAAAGTACCTGGGATTCCTCAAGGATACTTCGGTGGAAGAGCTCATCGCTTCGGATCTGCCCCCGAAGGAGCTTTTGAAGAAGCTTCATTTTGTTGTCGCGAAATGTCTTGCTGACAACCCCAAGTTCACAAAAGCCATCACGGGTTACGTTCTCTTCAACAGGGACCTTTCGCAGGAATCATTCAGCTACGGCTATGTGAAGAAACACTACGCCGGCAGGAAGACTGATGAGGAATGCAAACTGATCGCGTACGAGATGTCCGCCATGATGCAGCTGATCATCTGCAGGAAAGATGACATAAAAAGGGATTTCGGTATCGACCTCGACAACGAGGATGAGCTGAAGCGCTGCATCGGTCTGCGCATAGACCTGCTGTTGGGTGATTAATATGCAATATATCTTTGATCTTAGATCCATACCTTCTGAGAAACTCCCCCTCGCAGGCGGCAAGGCGTCCTCCCTGTCGCTCATGATGAGCAATCTTAAGATGAATATTCCGGCAGGGTTTGTCATAACGGCGGATGCATTTGCTGACGGCAATCTGTGCAATGACGCGCTTGCGGAACTGGACGGCCTCATCACGCAATTGAACAGGAACAAAACCTACGCCGTACGTTCCTCCGCCCTGGGCGAAGACGGATCCGCCAATTCCTTCGCGGGACAGTATGAGACTTTGACGGATGTCGGCACCGACGGAATAAGGGATGCCGTCTCATACGTCGCCTCTTCTGCAAAGAGCACCCGCGTGGAAAGCTACAAAGAACAGAATAACATCGGAACGGAAGGCATCGGCGTTGTAATCCAGGAGTTCGTCCGGCCTGAGTTTGCGGGGGTCATTTTCACCACCGACATCATTACCGGCAGGGACGACAGGATCACGGGCAATTACGTTCACGGCGAAGGCGAGAAACTCGTATCCGGAACGGAGAATGCCGACGAATTCAGGATTGGTGCCATGAGCTTCTCATATGAAGGCAATCAGGAGATGGCACCGTACGCGAAGACCCTGCGGAAATATTCCCTCGCGATAAGGTCGTTTTACGGAGTTCCCATGGATATCGAGTGGGCTGTCTCCGGCGGCAAAATCTACATCCTGCAGGCGCGCCCCATCACTACACTGAACAGGCATTCCGTAAAAGATTACGATGTCAACGGGACCCGTTCAGGCTGCAAGCTTCTGACGAAGACCAACGTCGGCGAGATCTTCATGAAGCCCGTAAGTCCCATGACTTTCAGCGTCCTCGAGAGGATCAACGAGTTCGTCGGCCTCCCCGAATGGCTAGACAACGTCTGCGGCCAGGCATACATGAACATCTCCGTCATCTGTTCGCTGATGATGTCTTTCGGCAAGACAAAGGAACAGGCTTACGAATCGGTAAAAGACCTCGTCGGAGGGATCCCCGAAGGGATCGACATCCCCGTCTCGCCCTTTGACAAAAAGGCCTTCAAAAAGAATCTCCTTCACCTGTTTTTCCCTAAAGATAAGTCGAAGCTCACCAAAAAGCAGAAGCACGAGATGGTCCTTCATCTGGACGATATCTCTGAGGAACTTATCGCTGAGATCCGGAATATCGGCAGCAGCGTGGAACTCATGAAATACTGGAATGAGGTCCTCCTGCCGAAGCTCAACGACGGTCTGGCTTCGATCCTCGCCGAGAGCGGAATGTCTCTGGTGCCTCTTTTCGGAACGCGCAAAAAGATCGCGAAGATCGCGGGCGAAGAGATGGCAAACCGCCTCTGCACGGGCTGCGTCGGCGTGCTCGCGTCAATGAAGCCGATGCTCCTTTTGGAGGATGTCGCTGAAGGAAAAATGTCACGCGAGGAATACATAAAGATCTGCGGCCACCGCTCGGCAAACGAGATGGAGCTGATGGAGCCAAGGCCATATGAGGATCCGTCATTTGTTGACAGGCTTCTTGAAGACCGCAGGCCCGGCAGCTTAAGCCTCCGCAGTGTCCTTGAGGACCAGGAGAAAGCCTACCGCGAAGCGTTGTCTGAATTCAAATCCGCGTATCCGTCCAAGAGCAAATGGATCGACAAGGAGATCGCGAAATTCATCCACGCAAATGATTTCCGCGAGGACATCAGGAGCAAGGGCGTCCGCATCTTCTGCGTGTTCAGGGAATACTGCCTCCGCGCCGGAGCTTTGAACGGCCTCGGCGATGACATCTTTATGCTGAGTTATAAGGAGATGTTCTCTTTGCTGAAGGGTGATGATTCCGCCGTTCAGTATATCCCCCTGCGAAAAGAAAACTTTGCAAGATACTGCTCATATCCGTCTTTCCCCAACCTCGTTATCGGAAGGTTCGATCCCGATGCCTGGCTTGAGAACCCGGACCGCAGATACGATATTTTCGTGAGCGGCCGCACTGACGATGTTGATACCGGATCCGACGTTAAGGGCTTCGCGGGCGCTGCCGGAGTCGTGACCGGCCCTGTGCGCGTCATCGAAGATATAAGCGGGATCGACGAGCTTGTCGAAGGCGAGATCCTGGTCACCCGTGCCACAAATGTCGGCTGGACGGTAGCTTTTCACAAGGTATCCGCGATCGTTACCGACATTGGTGCTCCCCTGTCTCACGCCGCAATCGTCGCGCGCGAATTCGGCATCCCCGCCGTAGTCGGCTGCCGCAACGCGACCACCGTCTTAAAGACCGGCGACATAGTCACGGTCGACGGCGGAAAAGGAACGGTAGTGGTAAGGAAGTGAGCTGCGGCATTTTAATAGTATTGTCCGGGTAAATACCTCATGACAGCTTTATCTGCCTGCAATATGGTCAGCTTGATTTCGTGAATACATATTGTTCTCAAATAAACCGTCAAAGAATAGGTATGGTTTGACTGCCAATCCCCTTATAAAACGGAAAAATACAGATAAAAATCAACAGAATCTAAAAACAATATGTATTCTCAAAGTTTTTGATCATCAAAACCACGAAAACATACATATTTAATCCGCTATTTTTCGAAAACAATATGTATAGACCAATTATCCGGCATTTTTCAAACCCTTGATACCGCTTATATCAGTTCATAAAGCAGAAGTCCCATTAGACTTGCATAAAACTAAAACCAGCTTACCGGTTCACACCCTCACTTCACCCTTCATTCATATACACTTCTTCCCTGAGATGGAAGCCGCTGTCGATGATGACGGCGTCGATGTTTTCGCGGTTGACGGCGGAAGGGCCTATTGCGATATAAGGGATATCCCTGGCTCCGTCATAGAACACGTCTGTCTCACCGAGAGACTGGCCTGAAGCAAGCTTTACGGCGCATTCGGCGGCGAGGCGGGCGAGCTTTTCGACCGGCTTGTAAACGGTGACAAGCTGTGTACCCTCAACGATCCTCTGGCAGGCCTCGAGTTCGCCGTCCTGACCTGTGACAAAGATCTTTCCGGCATAACCTCTCTCCGCGAGAGCGTGGATCGCCTCGCCCGCAAGGGCATCGTTTCCGCACATGATCGCGTCGGCAGAGGCTATCTCCTCAAAGTTCTCGTTTACATAATCGTATGCAAGTTCAGGCTTCCAGCTCTCGCAGTTGAACTTGAGGATGATATTCATCTCGTGTTCCTCGCATACGGCATCAAAGCCACGCATTACCTGGGGAACGTTATAATCGGAATCAGGTCCCATGATCTCGACGATCGAGCCGCCGTCGGGAACATTGTCGCAGATAGCCTGCGCCATCAGGCTTCCGACAGCCTCATTGTCGAACGAGATATAAAGATCCGCGCCGGCATTCATTACGAGTCTGTCGTAGCAGATAACGGGTATACCCTTGCTCTTGGCTTCTTTGAGCACATCCGTAAGAGCGTACGCATCGGCAGTGATGATGACTATCGCGTCAACGCCGATCTCGATAAAATACTTGATCTGTGAGATCTGCATTTCGGCATCGCCGCCGGCGGACTGGACATTGACTTCGGCGCCGAGTTCATTTGCGGTTGAGACAAAGACATCGCGGTCACGCGTCCAGCGCTCAATGACAAATGAATCGAACGACAGTCCGATCTTGCAGACTTCATTCTTGGTGGTGGGCGTTACTTCCTTGGGTTCCGCAGGCGTACATCCGGCGAAAAGCAGAACGGAAAGAACCAGTAATAAGGCGGTCTGTCTGCGCATCATCTTTTGCCCTCCTTATATTCGGTCGGGGTAACGCCGGTATGCTTTTTGAATATACGGCTGAAGTAGTTCGGATCGGAATAGCCGACCTCGGAACAGATCTCCTTCATGGACTTGTTCGTTCCCTCGAGGAGTTCTCTGGCCCTCGTGACCCTGACACCCGTCAGATAATCTGTGAACGTCACGCCGGTCTGCGTCTTGAAGACCTTGCTGAAATAGAACGGACTGATGTCGTACATGCCCGACAGGTCATCAAGAGAGATATCATCTTTGAAATTCAGGTCGATATATTTCTTTGCTTTCTCGGCAACGTCTTCGGTCTTCGCTGCGTTGGCGGCGTTGATCATATTTACAGCATGCTCGATATGGCTTAAGAACCACAGCCTTAATTCGTCGTAGCTCTTCATGGAATTGATCTCGGGCAGGTATTCGCTTCTGGACATGAAGTGATAGACGTGTCCGCCGTTGCTGTAGGCAAGGCGCTCGCCCCAGAGCACGAATTCCAGGACCTTCAGACAGATGTCGCTCATCGCGCCGCCGGAGCTCTTCTCCATCCAGTCGAAGAACAGGCTTGCCTGCGCCTGCGCCCTGCTGACATCGCCCTGTGTGATCGCATCGAAAAGTTCCTTCTCGGTCTTCAGCGGGTAGTCCGTATCGTATTCGCAGCCCTCGGGAAGATCGACGGCTTCAGCGATCGTCTGCTTCGTCTTGACCAGTACAGATAAGGCTTCGCTGTATGAATCCGCCATATTTTCGAGAGGCTTGACGGGACCTATTCCGATCCTGAAATCGATACCCAGAGCCTCTGTCAGTTCCTCCTGCGCCCTGCTCGCCGATTCCACGATCCTCTGGTACTCCTCAGGCGTGAGGGAACTGTTCGCGCAAGGGATAAGCACCGGGATCTTGTTGCCCATGACAGAACCCGTGATGCACTTAAAGTTGTCGCTTATGACGAGCAACACCGTCTCATAATTCTTCTGTGTCTTGACGCTCGCAGGGACCGCGCCGCGCATATATCCGCCGGGCTCCCTGTCTCCGCCGACGATCGCGAGCATCAGACCGTATTTTTCATTGATCTCGAGGAGTTTTTTGTATTCCTCGATATTTTCCTTGAAATGCTCGTGCGACAGAAGGTCCTGGATCAGGCCGTTCTCAATGATCGGTACGATGCTCTCGAGCTTCTCCTTGACCTCGAGCTCACGGCTTCTCTGCTCACGCACGCGGTCGACTTCGCTCATGGCTTTCTTGAGGACCGCGACGATCTGCGACTTGTCGAAAGGCTTGTTGATGTAATCAATGACGCCGAGGTTCAGCGCCTGCTTCGCGTAATCGAATTTATCGTAAGCGGATATGATAACGAAGACTATATTCGGGTTCGTCGTTCTTATCTCTTTCATCGCGTCGATGCCGTTGATGCCGGGCATCCTTATGTCCATGAAAGCAATATCCGGGCGCACCTCGTCAGCGAGCTCGATAACATGCCTTCCGGTCTTTGCCTCGAACGTCTCGCACATTCCCGGAAATTCTTTATCAACTATGAATTTGAGTGATTCACGGACGATTCCCTCGTCATCCGCGAGCAGAAGCTTATACATTGCCATCCTCCAACGGTATCTTTATCGTAACATGTGTTCCTTCATTCTTGCGGCTCTTCATCTCGAAAACTTCCCTGTTGTTGTAATACAGGTCGAGCCTTGCCATAACATTCGTTATTCCGACACCTCTGGTCTCAGAGGGTTTCTTCTCGTGGTTCATTATCTTCTCGATGATCTCCTCATCGGTTCCAATACCGTTGTCGCTGACCCTGATGCAGCACATGTTGTCTTCGCGGTAGACCGCAAGCGTGACCTTGCCCTCGCCGGGCTCCAGGTCCTTGATGCCGTACTTGATCGAATTTTCGACAAGGGGCTGGATGATCATTGACGGTACATTTACATTTACGAGGCTCTCATCGATCTCCTTCTCGAAAAGCATCTCGCCGGCATATCTCACGTTTAGGATATACATGTAAGAATCGACAAGCTCGATCTCCTCGGAGAGCTTGACCGTCTCGGAGGTCTTCTTAACATTGTAGCGGAAGAAATCGGCCATATTCCTTATGTACTCGACGGTCCTGTCGGCGCCTTCCATCATGGCCAGCTGGGCACCGGCATTGAGAGTGTTAAAGAGGAAATGCGGGTTGATCTGCGACTGCAGGTACTTGAGCTGCGCGTCTTTAAGGTGCGTCTCCATAAGGAGGTTCTTCTCCTTCATCTCACTCTGAGTGATGAGCTGCGTCCTGATACGCGCGATGTAATCCTTGATGCTCGCGAGCATCTCATTGAACGCCCTGGTCACCTTTCCTACCTCATCATCGGAGATTACCTCGAGCGGCTCGACGTTCTCAGGGCTGCCCTGTGATATCTCCTCGGCCTTTGCCGACAGCCTCGTAAGAGGTCTGGTGATCGTGTTCGTGAGGATGATTATGAGCAGCACGTTCATGACCGAAGCCACGGCGAAGATGAGCATACTCATGATCTCCGTATATCTAAGTGAATTAACGAGCGCGTTGTAGTTATCGGAGTTCGTTCTGAACTGTTCGTTGTTGACGGAATAGATGTATGTGTTGAGATAACCCTTGATCCTGTCGCATTCGTTGTATTTCGCGGTGTATTCGTCGATGTTACGGCCTCGCTTTGCCTGGACCGCTTCATCGGCTGTCTTAAGATAAGTCTCGAGCATGTTTCTGATGTCACGCTCAGAGAGCTTTACGCTGTTGTCCGTGACGTTGTAATTGAGATCCTTCATGAGCGCGTCCATTCTCTGGGAGGCCGCGAAATAGAGCTCAAGATCGTCGGTGCCTTTTGTCTCAAGATAGCCCGTAAGACCCGAATGGATCTGGTTGAGGTTATCCGACAGCTCATTGAGGCTTATGTTGCTCGAGAATACCTGGTTGATCCTGTCGAGCGCCTGGTTAAGGTTCACGTATACAAAGATGTTGACGCCCATCGCAATAACGGATGTCACGAGAAATACGACAACCAGCTTACGGGAGATCTTCATGTTGGCAAAGAAATTAGACATCTTCCCTGCCACCTCCGGGGTTATAGCCTGAGACATTATCCTTGTTGATCAGGATATAGTTCGAGCTGAAATAATCACTTACAAATCCCGTGTCGATATACTCGTTAAGCGCGTTTACGCACTGCTTCGCGACGGTGTTTGCCTCGATCGCGAAGGTCGCGTATACGGAACCCTTGTCGATAGCCTTGAGGATAGTCTCCGAATCGTAGTAACCGAGAATGATCGTCTGTCCTACGAGGTTCTTGTCTACGATGCACTGGTACACACTTTCGCTCGTTCTGTCGTTAAGGCAGATAATGACATCCGGTATCTTGTCCAGACTGTCAAGGATATTCATTACGTCCTCTTCTGAAGTAAACGGCGTACTTGTATCAACAACGCCTGATGACAGGATTATCCTTCTGCCCGTTACCGATTCCTGGATCGCGGAGTGGATGATATCGTCGGCATTGCCGTCATCCCTGTCGAGAAGGATGAGAGCCGAGAACGGATAGATCTGCTTCTCCGCGCCTATCTCCGCGAGCGCTTCACCATACTCGATTCCGAGGCTGTAGTTGTTAAGACCGATATAACACTTTCTCGATGAACCGACGCAATCAGCGAGGACCGTTACGACGGGAATGCCGTTCGCGGTCGCCTTGTCGATAAGCCTGACCGTCTCCTCCGAATCGTCGCCCTCAATGATGATGCCGTCGACCTGCGAGCTGATCGCGATGTTCATCCTGTCCGCTTTGGAATAGCTCGTCGACAGGTTCTGCCCCGTCATCTCAACATAGCAGTTGTTCTCCACGGCATAATCGGAGATCTCTTTGTATATTCTTTTCGAGAGCTGGCTTTCCGGATCTTCCGCGATGTACGCATACAGTCTCGGATATTCGTTAAAGACCTCTTCCTGGACTTCGCCCAGGTCCTTGATCATCTTCCTGTAATAGATGAGTCCTGCCACGGTCGCGAAAAAAAGAACGAGCACAATGCCCGCCAGTATAGTTACCGCGATCCTGTTCCTTGAGACTTTCATCGTGATAATTATACTCTATAGAAATTTAGTTAGCATATTAAATAAATAGGCTGTCTCACCGGTGACCCGACACCAACTGAGGCAGCCCCGCAGCGCTTATTCCATAGCGCCCATCCACTTACTTCTTATGTCTCTTCTCGTAATCCCTTCTGATCTCACCGAGCATCTCATCACTCTCGAAAGCTTCCTCCATCGCCTTTGCGCTGGTAGCGCTTCTGGCACAGGTGACCATCTTGTTCATAACAGTGTAGTTGAGAGCCGTGCCTGCGCTGTCGCATTCGTAACGGACAGCTCTGTGCCTGTCAACACCGAACCTTTCCGCAACACTTACCGCGTCGATGTTCGCGCCGAGGAAGACGAATTCCCAGTGATACTTTTCCTTCTGCCTTTCGATCATCTTTTTGACCCTGTCATAGGAATATTCCCTGCTCGAATTCTCCATGCCGTCCGTCGTTATGATGAACAGCGTCTTCTCAGGAACATCCTCCGGCCTTGCGTATTTATGGATGTTGCCGATGTGATGAACCGCTCCGCCGATCGCGTCAAGGAGAGCCGTCGAACCCCTGACATAATAGTCCTTGTCAGTTATGTGTCCGATCTTGTCGAGCGGTATCCTGTCGTGAAGCACTTCGGTCTCACTGTCGAAAAGAACCGTCGAGATAAGTGCCTCTCCCTCTTCGCCTTTCTGCTTGTCGATCAGGCTGTTGTAACCGCCTATCGTGTCGTTCTCAAGTCCACCCATCGAACCGCTGCGGTCCAGAATAAATACGATCTCCGTCAATCCCTTTTTCATTTCCTTTTCCTCGCTTTCTCAAGCCGCGTTTACAGCAGGCTTGCTGTTTGATCGTGGCTTCAGTATATCGGGGTAAAAGGGCCGGCAGGTCGCCTGTGAAGCGACATTTTAAATCACTCCACGCGGCTTATGCATTGAATATTTTAAAGGCAAATGTCTCACCCGAGCAGCGGTTCGTTGTGCTCGAAAAGAGCCATGTTAATGGTCATGAAATCATATACGCCGTTCTCAATAAAGTACTCGACGATCAGGTCGAATTTGCTTGATGGCGAGAACGCGTAACCCGCGCGGCCGATGAAGTCTTTCGTCTCGTCGAGATTGAGCTTCAGCGCGAGGGCAAAAGCAACGGCGGTGCTCTTTTTTGGCTTGTAATCCTTGTTGCTCCTGATCTTAGAGAACAGCTTCCTGTCGACATTCGCGCGCCTGTACACCTCAACATCGGTGTAGCCCTTCTCTGTTATCATGCGCAGAAGGCCCTCTGACCAGGTCTCGGAAAGGTTCTTGACGACATCATCGAGCGAACGCTGCGCAGGCGCGGCGGGTGCGGCCATTGCGGCCCCGGCCATGAAGGCTCTTTCGGGAGGCATGGCTTCCATGTTCTCATTCGCGAAGAGCTTATTCCTGCGGAGATGCCTTCTCCGCTCTCTTCCGCGCGGGGCAGGCCTGCCTTCCGCATCCTCACAGGGCTCATACTCACAGGGAAAATCCTCACAGGGAAATTCCTCCAGAGGCAATTCATCCAGGGGCGCGCCATTAAACGCAGCCCCGAAGGCCGCGTCAATGCTGTATTCCTCAAGGGTCTTTTCTTCCACATAATGCCCGTCGATAAACTCGTTGACGCCCGCAAAGATCTTTCCGGTCAGCGAGAACGATTCGCTGTCAAAAACAACCAGCGTTATCTCGAGATCGTTCCCGGCAAGAAAACCGCTGAAGACCGACGTGGCGATCTGCAATGCCTCCGCCTTCGGAAAACCATAGACCCCGGTCGCGATCAGGGGGAAAGCGATGCTTTCTATCCCGAGCTCGAGCGCTTTGTTAAGGCAGTTTACATAGCAGTTTTTAACGGTCTCTTTTTCGCCGTTTACGCCGCCCTGCCAGACAGGGCCGACAGTGTGGAAAATGTATTTCGCGTCAAGATCAAAAGCAGGTGTTACGGCAACGTCACCCTCGGCGATGCGGCCGATCTTCCTGCGCTCGGCAAGAAGCCTGTCCGCGCCTGCCGCAGTGTAGATCGCGGCGTCTGTCCCGCCCTTATATACCGGCTCGGGATTTGCGGTGTTGACGATCGCGTCAGCCCTGATCTTCGTGATATCATTCCGGACAATCTGAAAAGCCATTTCCTCACCTGCATTGATCAAGAATTTTTAGTTGATATCTCTTATTATATTCGCCCGCGAAAATGTGACAAACATGTAAGACGTATGTCAGGAGATCCGATGGAGGCTGCCACTGCTCTCTCCTATACTCTGAGCGGTTCCGGAAATGAAAAATCTTAAGCGAATCTTAAGGTTTTCTCCATTTCATCTTTATGGAAGCTTTGTGATAATTTCCGCGGGGGAAATAACAATGGAAACGATCAGGATAATCAACTTCATCATCACTGCGATCTTCGCAGTCTGCTACTCGTATCAGTTCATCTACGTGCCGGTCTCGCTCTGGTGGCAGCGCCGCGATAAGAAGAACTCGAAAAAGAGAGCAGCCAATCACACCGCGCTAAAAATACCTATCAAAAAAGACCGCAAGCGTTACGCGGTCCTCATCTGCGCAAGGAACGAGGAAAACGTAATAGGCGACCTCATCGACAGCATCGCCGGCCAGACCTATGAGGGCAGCGTGACGACCTTCGTTATGGCAGACAACTGCACTGACAGCACTTACAATACCGCCATCAGTCACGGCGCGGTCGCTTATAAGCGCAGGTCTGACAAATATATCGGCAAAGGCTATGCCCTTGAAGCGCTCCTTAAGGAGATAAAGACTGATTTTCCTCTCGGGTTTGACGGGTATTTTGTTTTCGACGCGGACAACATCCTGGCACCTGATTACATCGAGGAAATGCACAAGTGCCACCTCGAAGGCAACGATGTCATCACTTCATACCGCAACACCAAAAACTACGGCGATAACTGGATCAGCTCGGGCTACGGCCTCTGGTTCCTAAGGGAATCGATGTATCTCAACTACGCGCGCTGCAAGCTGGGCTCCTCCGCAGCCATCTCGGGAACGGGTTTCTTCTTCTCCGATTCCGTTCTCAGGGAGACCGGCGGGTGGCCATTCCACCTTCTCACCGAAGACATCGAATTCACGATCAGCCGCGTCTGCAAAGGCCGCAGGATCGCCTTCTGCAGAAGCGCCGTTTTCTATGACGAGCAGCCTGTGTCATTAAGGCAGTCCTTCAGGCAGCGCATGCGCTGGGCAAGAGGCTACATCCAGGTGTTCAGACATTACGGAAAGGATCTTCTGTCAGGGATGTTCCACGGGAATTTCGCCGCGTTCGACATGGCAATGAACATCATGCCGGCATTCCTTCTCACCGCGGTATCGATAACCTGCAACCTGCTCTACGGCATCATCGGCGCGGTCTCCGGCTGCGACATAACCATCGCTTTATGGTCGCTGTTCGAGGCTTTCTTCAACGCAAGCGCGCTGCTCTTTGTCTTAGGCGGCATCACTCTCATAACAGAATGGAAGAACATTCACGCGGGCACGGCAAGAAAGATCTTCTCGGCATTTTCATTCCCGCTCTTCATGCTCACTTATATCCCGGTCGCGTTCACCGCGCTCTTCGTTGATCCGGGCTGGAAACCGATCAGGCACAAGGCGACGACATCTGCCCTGATGAGCGAGCTCAGACGCGTGGAATCAAAGGAAAAGATATCGTGAGAAGCGGCGCTGCATTTTCGAACATTCCAGAAAAACGGCGCCATACCCTTATTTCTTCGCGGAATTATCACCGCAGCCGCCTTGTCTTTTCGCGCACTCGGCACAGTTGCCGCAGCAGGAGCCTGTCTTTTTGCGCCTGAAGGCAAGGATGACGGCAGCCACAAGAACAGCTGCGATAACGGCAGTCAGGATGATGTCAACTGGTCTCATACAAGGCCTCCCGTAAATGCCAGGACAATAAGCCTGAAGAGGAAGCTTACGATCCACGCGAGAACGCACTGCCAGACGACCAGTCCGGCGGACCATTTCCAGCCGAGCTCACGCCTGACGGACGCGATCGCTGCAACGCAGGGCGTGTAAAGAAGGCTGAATATCAGGAGTGTTGCGGCCTCCACGGTGCCCAGTACCGCATTGATCCCGCCCTCGGCTCCGAAAAGAACTTCAAGTACGGAGACCACGCTTTCCTTGGCCATGAATCCGCTGATAAGCGATGTCGTGATACGCCAGTCGCCGAGTCCCAGGGGCTTCATGACGGGCGCGATGAATCCGGAGATCAGGGCCATAATGCTCGTCGAGGAGTCGGTGACAAGGTTGAATCTGGTATCGAAGCTCTGCAGGAACCAAACGGCCACTGTCGCGATGAGGATGACCGAGAAAGCCTTCTGCAGGAAGTCCTTGGCCTTTTCCCACATGAGCTGGAGCGTCGATCTGAGGCTCGGGAGCCTGTAGTTCGGAAGTTCCATAACGAACGGTGCCGCCTCGCCCTTGAAGAGGACTTTCTTATAAACAAACGCGATGAGGATACCGACGATTATGCTAAAGACATATAGTCCTATCATGATGAGCCCGCCTTTGCCCGGGAAGAACATACTTACAAAGAATGCATAGATCGGGAGCTTTGCGGTGCAGCTCATGAACGGCGTCAGTATTATCGTCATCTTACGGTCCCTGTCCGAAGGAAGCGTCCTTGTGGACATGACCGCGGGAACGGTGCATCCGAAGCCGATGAGGAGCGGCACGATGGATCTTCCGGAAAGTCCGATCTTGCGGAGGAGCTTATCCATGAAGAACGCGATGCGCGCGATGTATCCGCTG
>CACYRM010000055.1 GCA_902776845.1 Oscillospiraceae bacterium | reverse complement strand
TGAGCACGCATGCATGCACCTCCTTTACGCAAGATTCTTTACTAAGGCTATGCGTGACATGGGTATGCTCGATTTTGACGAGCCTTTCACAAGCCTCGTTCACCAGGGCACGATCCTTGGACCTGACGGACAGAAAATGAGTAAGTCCAGAGGCAACACAGTTGCACCTGACGACTATATCAGCAAGTACGGTTCTGACGTATTCAGAACATACCTTGGATTCGGCTTCGCATACATTGAGGGCGGTCCGTGGGCTGATTCAGGCCTCCAGGCTATCGTTAAGTTCTTCAGAAGAATCGAAACATGCGTAGCAGACTGCGCAGGCATTGCTGCTTCTTCTGTTCCTGCTAAGGCTGACATGACAGCTGCAGATAAGGAACTCAACTACGCTATCAACTACGCTATCAAGAGTTCTACAGCTGATATCGAGAAGTTCCAGTTCAATACTCCTATCGCACGTATGATGGAGCTCTTGAACGCTATCACAAAGTACAGCCAGGATGTAACAGGCAAGCCTGAGTTCAAGAGATACGCTACAGAAAAGCTCGTTCTCTTACTTGCACCCTTCGCTCCTCACTTCACAGAAGAACTCTGGTGCGAAGCATTGGGCAACGGCTACTCCATCTACAATCAGAAGTGGCCTGAAGTTGACGAATCAGCTCTTGTAAAGGATGAGATCGAGATCGCAGTCCAGATCAACGGTAAGGTTCAGTTCAAGGTAAACATCCCTGCTGAAGCTGACCAGGCAGCTGTAGAAGCTATCGTTAACGCAGACGACAGACTCGCAGGTGCTCTGAACGGCAGATCGATCGTTAAGTTCATCTACGTTAAGGGCAGGATCGCTAACATCGTTGCGAAGTAATTGCAATTACATTTAAAACACGAGGGGCTGTCTCTATATGCAGAGACAGCCTTTATTCTTCTTCAAATTCAGCCTTATGCTTTTCGAAAAAATCGTAAAAATATCTCACGTTCTCGAGCTCAGTCCAGCTTGAGACTTTGAAGTCCTTGGAATCGAGATCGTATATCTTTGCATTCAATATTCCAAGCATAAATGGTGAGTGAGTAGCGATAATGAACTGGCAGCCCAGAAGCCTTGCCATCTCATTGATCTTCTCTGCAAGGCGAACCTGATTTGACGGCGACAGCGACACTTCCGGCTCATCAAGAAGATACAGTGCGTTGGGCCTTATGAATTCTTCAAAGAACTGGAAAGCGGTCTCACCGTTTGAATACTTCTCCTGCGCGAACATGATATATGCCTGAAGCTGTTTGCCCTGCTTCGACGCAAGGAAATCGTCAGCCTCTTCTTTACTTTTCCCGTCCGAGATCTGATCGTAAGCAAGGCTCTCTTCTAGCACAGACTTTTGCTGGATCTTCTTGATCTCATACAGGATGTCTTCGCTCTTAATGTAACGGCTGTCCTGCGGCAGCGATCTAATTGTCCTGCCAAGTTCATCTTCGCCAAGACAATACGAGCATTCAGATACAAATCTTCCGCAGTAATCCTCATTGCCGAACTTGTTCGGCGTAGCATATTCCTTGCCCTTGATCTTAAGCTTGTTCGATATCTGATTAAGAAGCGTGGATTTACCCGAGCCGTTATTCCCGTATAAGACCGTTATCTGCTCGAAAAAGAACACCATCCCTTCCCTGCGCCTGAACACGTTATAAGGGTAGATGTTAGGGCATGATATCCTCTCAGGACTTAATCCGAAACTTTGTAAATAGATCATATAAACTCCGGCTATTTTTTATCTGAACATAATCCTACCACTTCAGCAGTCCGATTAATCGAACGCATCGTTAGAAGGCACATCAAGAATGTGATTTCTTGCCATTCAATGATGGAGAACATATCATATATGTGATTGATAAAGTAAGATATTTCAAGGAGACCGAGGAAGGATTGGGATTATACTACAAGGTCCTTGAGTTATTCAAACCCAAGGACCTTTTTCATTCATATGAACAAAACCGTTTCTGATCAGGTGTACGGTAGATCAGCTTAACTTCACCATCCATATCATCACTGATTCCGGAGAAACTCTTATACTTTTTCGATACATCGACAGTGGCCTTCAAACGGTCTAAAGTATTGCCAATATCACCGTCAACGAGGTCTACAATCTTGCTTATGCCCTCTTTATTAAGCTTATCCAGACCGTCAGAAAGCTTCATGGAACCGTCCTTAAGTTTCGACACACCGTCAACCAGGGCAGGAACACCGTCTTTTATCTTAAGCGCGCCATCGTAGAGCTGGGCTGAACCGCTCTTAAGCTTCTCAGTTCCGGCTTTAAGTTCCGTTGCTCCTGATGACAGTTTTGATGCGCCCTTGGCTGCTGAATCTACTCCGTCAGTATATGCAATAACACCAAGATAAAATGCATTGAAACTGTCAAGAGAGGTCTTAACTGAAATGATCTGCTTTGATCCTTCGGAAGCTTCTTTGAGCTTATTCTGTACAGCATCTGATGCCATGTTATCGGCAATTGCCTTTTTGATCTGAATCTCAACATTGTCAGAGATTGTCTTTTTGACAGCGTCAGACTTCATCTGATCCTCAACTGCAGCATCGATAGCAGAAACGGTCTCATCTGCGGACATCTTTTCTTTGACCATGCCGTCGATCTTTGCCGTGATCTCATCAGATGACATCTTAGCTTCGATAGCAGCATCGATCTGAGATTGTACTTCTTCAGTTATATTACCTGCTTCAACTGCAGCATCGTATTCTTCCTTGCTCATTCCCAAAGAAGCTTCGATAACGCCTGCCGTAACCTGGGTTCTTATGCCGGCTTCCACACCTGAAGCAACTTTCTCTTTTGTTGCCTGTGTAACTTTTGTTTTAACCTGGTCTTCAACAGTCTCCGTTACCTTTTCAGTGATCTTATCCCTGTTGGCTTCGACCGCCTTGCTTACAGAATCAAGGGCCTGGTTATAAACATTCGTCTCATCTAAAGAATCGATAACCTTATTCAGCACCTGTGAATAATTGGAGATAGTGAGCTTCGGAATTGATATTCCGGCTGCCTGTATCTGCTTTGTTGCAGTATCAAGAAGCGAATTGAATACCTGCTTTGCTCCGCCTGTAAGATCATCGCTCTTTGAAGATAAAGTATTGAGGCCATTTGAAAGCTCGCTTATACCGGACTTGATCTTCCCTGCACCGTCATCAAGCGATGCTGCGCCGTTTCTTAACTCTTTTGCTCCCTCAGCAAGCTTATCGATGCCGTCAACAAGTTCTTTTGATTTACTGAGCAAAGTATCCAATCCGCCATAAAGCTTTGAAGAACCGTCTAAAAGCTTATCCATTGCATCTGTGAGGCTATTCATCGAATCTTTGACTTCGTCTTCATTGAGCTTATCTGCATCAAGCTCGTTGAAAAGATCGTTAGTCGCGATGGTTACTGTCATACCAAGGCTGAAATCTTTAACATTCGCTGTGATCTCGACATAATCAGGAATCTCGAGCTTATCTTTGCTGATAGCAAGATTATCCTGAAGGCCGGGGAATGCAAGGCCTGCTACAACAGTCCTTGTTCCGTCATTTACCACCTTGCCGTTCGTGACTTCCACATTGCTGAACTTATCGTCATCCAGTTCGATTCCGGTAAGCATTGCAAAAGGCACATATATTTTCTCTTTCTTTCCGCCGATATCGACCATCTCATACTGGTTGTTCTTATAGTCGAATCTGATAGTTACCCTGCCACTCTTTCCTGCAATCTCTTTTGCTGACATGGTCTTACCGTCAAGCTTATATGAAACGCTGACATCAACAGGGAGTGCTTTTGTCGTGCTTCCCTGATAGTAGATATCGTTACCTTCGGCATCCCACACTTTCATGTGATCTCCGTTTATAGAATACGTTTCGTTGCCTTTAACATTCTTGATGTCGGTAAGTTTTGTATCGTCGATGATCTCATTATCGGCTTTTGCATTCTTTATCCAATCGCTGACGATTACTTTTTTGACTGTTCCGTCAGAATTAGCGAGAACATAAACAGTCTCATCCTTAATGTTAACATCAGCTGTCTTTGAAGGTGTTTTCACATCTTCCTGAACAGGTTCACTTACTTCAGGTTCCAATAAAGGTTCCTCATCTTTTGTCTTGGCATAGCTTATTCCTGCTACACCGAAACATACCGATAAACAAACACCAAGAGCTACCGCTTTTTCAGCCAACTTATCCATGAATTAATGCCTCCTTAGCTTTTTTAACACTGTTGATATGAGTCATTCCGACCGTCGTTTTGCATATGACACCGTCAAAGAGCATGAACATTGCAGGCAAAGTAAAGATTACGAGCAGCATGCTTATAACCGCGCCTCTTGCCATCAGCATGCACATCGAGCTGATCATCTCGATGTCGGAATACAAAGCTACTCCGAACGTTGCTGCGAAAAGTCCCATTCCCGATACGATGATCGAAGGTATCGATGTATAAAGCGCAGTCCAGACAGACTCCTTTTTGTCATGTCCTGCGATCCTTTCGGTCTTATATCTTGTCGTCATTAAGATCGCATAGTCGACAGTCGCACCGAGCTGGATCGTGCTGATGCAGATAGGGGTAATAAATGCCATGCTCTGTCCCAGATAATGCGGAAGTCCAAGATTGATGAATATTCCGAGCTCGATGACGGAAATCAGGATCAAAGGCAGAGAAATACTCTTTTCGACAAACAGGATGATCAGGAATATTGCAAGGACTGAGACTGCAGTTACGATCTTGAAGTCGCGGTCAGTCGTCTCGATCATATCCTTTGTGCAAGGGCCCTCGCCAATGACCAGTCCATTGCTGTCGTATTTCTTTACTATTCCGTTGATAACATCGATCTGGCTGTTGATCTCATCAGTCGCTACGCCGTATTCGGAGCCTATCAGCATCAACTCCCAATTCTCGCTCTTAAGCGCTGATGTTAGCCTGTCAGGAATCAGATCTTCCGGTATTCTTGATCCTATGAGCGACTCCAGGCTCAGCACATACTTAACACCATTAACGTTCTTTATCTGTTCTGTCATGGAACGCACACTGTCAGCTTCCAGATCGGATCTTACGAGAATCATGTGCGTTGCGCCCACACCATATTCTTCATTGAGCTTTGTCGTGGATATGATGTAATTCATATCTTCCGGCAGTGTCTCTGCTATGTTGTAATAGACTTCTTTGTTCGCTTTTCTATAACCATAGTAAGCAGGTGTGATAAGGACCGCAAAGATTATCAGGAATACCGGGAAGATCTTGATCAGCTTTTTCGAAAAAGACTTCGAATCAGGAATAAGCGATCTGTGTCTTGTCTTTTGAAGGGGCTTATCGAAAATAAGGATCAGGGACGGCAGCAAAGTTACGCAGCCTATAACTCCGAGGACAACACCCTTAGCCATTACAATACCCAAGTCTCTTCCCAATGTGAAAGTCATGAAGCACAATGCTACAAAGCCCGCTATAGTAGTGACGGAACTTCCTACAACGCTTGTAAGAGTTTTCCTGATAGCAAGAGCCATAGCTTCCTTGTGATCGTCATTAGTCGCAAGCTCCTCGTTATAGCTGTGCCAGAGGAATATCGAGTAGTCCATTGTAACTGCCAGCTGCAAGACTGCAGACAATGCTTTTGTGATATAAGAGATCTCTCCAAGGAAATAGTTTGATCCCATATTCATCAATATCATCGCACCGATAGATGCCAGGAACACAAAAGGCACGAGCCAGCTGTCCAGGAAAAGAAGCATTGCAACGCATGATAGTGCAACAGCAAGACCTACATAAATAGGCTCTTCTTTTTCGCACAGATCCTTAAGATCGACAACGAGCGCTGTCATGCCGGATATAAAGCACTGCTCTCCGCAGACCTTTCTTATCTCCTTAACAGCACTCATCGTGCGGTCATCAGACGTGCCGGTGTCAAAGAATACAGCCATCATCGTTGAGTTTTTGCTGTTAAACGCTTTGTAAATATCTTCAGGCAGAAACTCTTTCGGCATGGAAAGATCAGCCACAGAATCGTACCAGAGAACAGTGTCGACATGTTCGATCTTTTCAACTTTTTCTTTAAGGGCAGCTACATCCTTATCAGGCATATTCTCGAAAATCAGGAATGTAAAAGCGCCCTTGTTAAAGTCTTTGAGCAGTTCATTCTGCCCTTTTACAGTCTCCATGTCCGAAGGCAGATAAGTGAGCATGTCGTAATTGACTCTGGTCTTTACCATACCGATAACTGACGGCACCATGAGGATCAAAGCCAGTATCAGTATTGCTATACGGCTTTTAACAACTCCTCTTGAAAACTTCATTTTTATATACTTCCTTTCAATAGTTTTCCATATCAGCAAGTTCTGATCTCTGGTTCTTTACGATCTTTACCATGCTTAGAGCAACGCTAATGTTAAGAAGCCCCTCAATAAGAAAAGCTGTGCCGGTTATCATTACCATGATGTTCATGGCTTCTGCGGGCCTTCCAACGAGAAGGATCCCCATGATCCCTGCTATGCATGAAAAGAGCGCTGTAAGCCACCACTCTCTTATGCCGAACCTCTTTGCTTCAAGAGAGATACCGATCTTGAAAAGAGAGTTAATGATGACGCATACTCCGCCGGTTATGCTTACAAAGCTCATGACATCGCCGGGATTAAATATTGTGATGACTCCTAAGATGATAAGAAGGATCCCGAACTGAAGATCATACTGGAAAGCCAGTCTGAACAGATCTTTTGAGAAATAACCGATAAGCTTTATAACTCCGAAAACGATCATTGAGAGTCCTGCGAAAAGGCCGATTGCTTCAACAGAAATACCAGGCTTTAACAGCATTAAGATGCCTGCAATGCAGAATAAAACGGACATAAAGATATATCCGTATTTCGCTATCCTGATCGATGTAACTGAACGTGTATGCATCATCATTCCTCCTTTTCATCCAAAGGATACCCATGAGAGGAAATGATTAACACGGACAATACCTGCGCCCGTGAATAAAAATTAGGCACGGGACGTCCCGTGCCTAAAGAGTTGATTTTATATTTGATTATTAATCCTGGAGTCCCTTTGCAATTTCCGGTGCAAGGTCTTTTCGCATTACAAGGATCTTTCTGAATTCCTGTGCATATTCTTCTTTCATACCCTTATTGAGCCACTCTATTACAAGACCAAAGCATACACACTTATAGTAATCTGTTAAGGTCTGTCTGCTGCTTTCGCCGATACTTGTACCGGAAACTGCCATTTCAATATAGCTCCGGACCAGATACTCGCTGACTTCCATAAGATAGTTCTCGAACATCTCTCTGTTAACAGACTTAAATATATGCATGATCGCGCGTTTATGCTGCGAAGCAAACTCGATCAGCGCATCATAACACTCTACGATCGATTTTACGGACGGATACTTTTTGATTATTCCTTCAGCATCTTCTTTAACTATCTCTTCGATGAGGTCAGGAAGATCATGATAATGATAATAGAACGAATTACGGTTGATGCCGCACTTTTCGACAATATCCTTTATCGTAATATCTGACAGAGGATGTTCTTCCAAAAGTTCTACAAATGTTTCTTTTATAGCCTTTTTCGTAAAGTTAGCCATCTTGTTTTACTCCCATGACCTGACCATAAGAAGGACTTCTTTAGAAGTTACACGGAGCATGCCCTCGCTTATCATACCTTCAACATCGTCAAATCCGTCAGCGCTTTTATCGTCCGAAGAAACAACAGTACATTTTCCGGGTTTAACAGGTGTGACAAAAGGAATATGTCCGGCAAAGACTGCCAGGTCTCCTTCTGCTCCGCGCAGATAAAGGCCCGCTACATCTTTGTCCATGACTGTTCCTTCCGGAGTCAGTATCTTGAGTCTGAATTTCTCCATTTAAGCTGCTTACTCCGTCATCAGTTATTTTTCGCTGCAGCTTTTGCAACTGCTTCATCGATGGTTCCGACAAAGAGGAATGCCGATTCGGGCAGGTCATCGTGCTTTCCTTCGATGATCTCCCTAAAGCCCCTGATCGTCTCTGAAAGCGGTACATATGTACCTTCGATTCCCGTGAATTTCTCGGAAACGTGGAAAGGCTGGGATAAGAATCTCTGTATCTTACGTGCACGCTCAACCAGGATCTTATCCTCGTCAGAAAGCTCATCAAGGCCCATGATAGCGATGATATCCATAAGCTCTGTATAACGCTGGATTATGCGCTGTACCTCTTTTGCAGTCTCATAATGCTCGCGTCCTACTACTTCGGGCGACAGGATACGGCTGGTGGATTCCAGAGGATCTACAGCAGGATAGATACCCTGTGATGCAATATTTCTGGACAGGACCGTAGTTGCATCGAGATGCGCGAAAGTCGTAGCAGGAGCAGGGTCAGTAAGGTCGTCTGCAGGGACGTATACAGCCTGGATTGAAGTGATGGAACCATTTACTGTAGAAGTGATCCTCTCCTGCAGAGCGCCCATCTCGTTTGCGAGCGTAGGCTGATATCCTACTGCGGAAGGCATTCTTCCGAGGAGTGCCGATACTTCAGATCCAGCCTGTGTGAATCTGAAGATGTTGTCGATGAAAAGGAGCACGTCCTGACCTTCCCTGTCACGGAAATATTCTGCCATCGTAAGTCCGGACAAAGCGACACGCATTCTTGCTCCCGGCGGTTCGTTCATCTGACCGTATACCAAGGCTGTCTTATCGAGAACTCCGGACTGCTTCATCTCGTTATAGAGGTCGTTTCCTTCACGCGTTCTCTCACCTACGCCTGTAAATACTGACAAGCCGCCGTGCTCTTTAGCGACGTTGTTGATAAGCTCCATGATAAGGACTGTCTTACCTACTCCGGCGCCTCCGAAAAGGCCGATCTTACCACCCTTTGAATAAGGGCAGAGCAGATCGATTACCTTGATGCCTGTCTCAAGGATCTCCTTGTTGGAAGAAAGTGTTGCATATTCAGGAGCCGGTCTGTGGATATCCCATCTCTCGGCACCTTCCGGAGAAGGCTTAAGGTCTGTAGGCTCACCGAGGACATTGAAGATTCTTCCTAAAGTCTCTCTTCCTACAGGTACGGATATCGGTTTTCCGGTATCAACAGCTTCGGCATCACGGCCCAAACCGTCAGTAGAAGACATCGCAATGCATCTTGCCGTGCTGTCACCAATGTGCTGGGCGACCTCTACTACAAGTCTTTTTGAACCAATCTTAAGTTCAAGAGCATTGTTTATCGGAGGAAGGTGTCCTTCCTCAAATCTGACGTCGACTACCGGTCCCATTACCTGGGCGACAGTTCCGATATTTCTTTTCTCCATATTTAACCTCCTACTTTCCTGCACCGGACACGATCTCGGTTATCTCCTGAGTGATCGTGCTCTGGCGGGCGCGGTTATATTCAAGTTTCAGATTATCGATCATCTGTTGTGCATTCTTTTTTGCACTGTCCATGGCCATTCTTCTGGCTGCAACTTCGCATGCAAAGCTCTCTTTTACAAGAGCATAGAGTTTGCAGGCAAAATACTCGGGAACGAGTTCTTCCAAAAGGACATCGGGCGCAGGTTCCAATATGCCGCCCAATTCTTTGGCTCCTTCCTCTTTTACGAGAGGCAGAAGCTGGAATACGCGGGGTTCCTGGCTCATTATCGAGACATACCTGTTATAAACGACAAGCACTCTGTCGATCTTACCTTCGAGGAAATCCTTACAGCAGGTCCCGGCCTCTTCTAAAGCTTCCTCATAAGAATAGTGCTCTGAAGACAGGTAGCCTTCTTCCTCTGTTTCTTCATTCTCATCTTCAGTATCAGCCTGGTGGTATTTGTCGTAAGACCTCTTTCCGATAGGCTTTATCTCATAAGCATCCATTGTTCTTATGGTCCTGAAAATGTTGGCGTTATAGCCTCCGCAAAGGCCTCTGTCGCCTGCTATAACGATAAGGCGCGTTTTCAACGGCTCTTCCTGAGCCTTAACGTCAGCCTCATCTTCAGTATTCTCAGTTGCTTTCTTTACGAGACCGAAATACGGACTTTTACGGCATTCCGGGCTTGCAGCAAGAGCCATCGTTATCTCCGAGATCCCGTCAGAAAACTCACGGCTCGCATACATTGAATCGCATGCGCGCTTGATCTTCGAAGATGCGACAAGACCCATCGCACCTGTAAGATGCAATGTAGAGTCAAAACTCTTTATCCTTGTCCTTAATGACTTTATATCCTTAGCCATGATTACTTCTTCTTCATCTTATCGAGAACTTTTTTGAGTTCTTCTTCATCTTCTTTATCCCAGGAGCCTTTTTCGATCCTGAGCATCCACTCCTTGTGCTCGTGATCGAGCTTTTCATAGAGTTTTTCCTGATAACCCCTGATCTCACTTATCTCATATTCATTGAGATAACCGTTGATAACTGCATAGATAATGCCGACCTGTCCGCCGACCGGAACAGGTGCGTTACGGTCCTGCTTCAATACTTCAACGATTCTTTCTCCCAAATGAAGTCTTGCTCTGGTATCAGCATCGAGATCTGATCCGAACTGCGCGAAAGCCTGAAGCTCCCTGTACTGCGAATAAAGGAGCTTTAATTCGCCGGATACTTTCTTCATGGCTTTTACCTGTGCCGAACCGCCGACTCTGGATACAGAGATACCCGGGTTTATAGCCGGAATGATACCGTTGTGGAACATCTCGGTCTCAAGGAAGATCTGTCCGTCAGTGATAGAGATGACGTTCGTCGGAATGTATGCGGATACGTCGCCTGCCTGTGTCTCAACGATAGGAAGCGCTGTGATCGAACCGCCTCCGAACTCAGGAGATACGCATGCTGCACGTTCAAGAAGTCTTGAATGCAGATAGAATACGTCACCCGGATAAGCTTCTCTTCCCGGAGGTCTCCTGATAAGAAGTGACAGAGCTCTGTATGCTACAGCATGCTTGGAAAGGTCATCGTAAATGATGAGGACATCCTTGCCCTTTTCTCTGAAATACTCTGCCATTGCGCATCCTGAATAAGGCGCAATGTACTGGACAGGTGCACTTTCGGCAGCTGTTGCCGATACTACGATCGTATATGACATCGCACCTTCTCTTACGAGGTCAGAAACTAAAGATACGATCGAGGTCGCCTTCTGTCCTATAGCAACATAGATGCAGATAACATCCTTGTCTTTCTGGTTGATGATTGTATCTATCGCGATCTCGGTCTTACCTGTCTGACGGTCGCCGATGATGAGCTCACGCTGACCTCTTCCGATCGGGATCATGCTGTCGATAGCTTTGATTCCTGTCTGCAAAGGTACGGATACGCTCTGTCTCTCGATGATTCCGGGAGCCTCAGCTTCAACAGGTCTTTTTGCTTCTGCAAAGATCGGTCCCTTACCGTCAATAGGATCTCCCAAAGGATTTACGACACGTCCCAGATAGCTTTCTCCGACAGGGATGGAAAGAACGGTACCTGTACGCTTTACCTTGGTGCCTTCCCTTATGTCATTCTTATCTGTCAGGATAGCGACAGATACAGTATCGTTCTCAAGATTTAAAGCAAGTCCTGCAGAACCGTCCTCAAACTCTAAAAGCTCTGTAGATACGCAGTTCCTAAGGCCGTATACGGAAGCGATTCCGTCTCCGACCAGAACTACCGTACCGACTTCACCCATATCAACACGGCTCTTATAATTTCTAATCTGTTCCTTGAGAATATTACTGATTTCTTCAGGTTTGCTTACCATAATTACGATATCTCTTTCTCTAAGTTTTTCAGGTTCTTTCTGACACTTCCGTCAAAGAACATTCCGTTTGCCGTTACAGTTATTCCGCCCATCAGAGCAGGATTTATCTTATATCTGGGCCTTACTGTCTTGCCCGTTATCTTTTCGAGCTTGGCTACGATCTTTGCCTTCTCTTCGTCAGTAAGCTCTACCGCGCTCGTGATCTCCGCATAAGTGAACTTTTTAAAGTCTTCGTACATATGCTCGAACTCTTTATAGGCATCGAAAAAAGACCCCATGTCAGCGCGTTCGGTCATTACTGCCAGGAAAGAATAAAGAACGTCATCCACCTTTCCTTCAAAAGCTTCGCGGAGTGCATCCATGCGCTCGCTTTTGGGGATTCCGGGATTCGACAGGAATTCAATATAGTCAGGCATCTCTTTAAAGAGCCTTTTCAGACTCCTTATATTGTTACGGATGTCGTCGATATTGCCCGACTCGTATGCCGTCTCAAAAAGCGCCAGAGCATATTCTCTTCCGGTAGTGTTCATTTCGTCTCACCTAATTTGTCGATAGCGTCATCGATAAGATCTCTATGGTCATCCATATTGATCTCACGGCCGATGATCTGCTCGGAGATAACCTGGGAAACATCAACGATTTCCTTCTTGATGGTCTCTCTGGCTTCACGTCTGTCACGTTCGATGTCCGCCTTGGCTTTTCTGATGATCTGGTCAGCCTTTTCGCGCGATTCGTAGAGCATGATCTCATTACGCTCGTTCGCACGCTCGACTGCCTCACTGATGATCTCATCAGCTTTCTGATCTGCAGTAGTGATCTTGTCTTCCCAGCCGGCCTTGAGATCATCTGCCTCTTTACGGGCTTTCTCGGCCTTCTTGTACTGTGTCTCGATCTCGTTTTCTCTTTGCGCCTTGATCTTCTTCACAGGCTCAAAGAGGAACTTTTTTAAGATCAGGAACAGGATCACCAGGTTTGCCAGTGATATCACTACCTGCCAGATATTTATCGAAATAATATCCAGATTCTGCATCTTGATTTGGCTCCGTTATCAGTTGCCGACAGCCTGCATCAAAATATCAACGAATCTTCCCGGTGCAACGAAGATCAGAAGGATCGCAATAACCAACGCATAAAGACCTGTTGTCTCAGCAACGGCGCATCCCATAAGCATTGTTGTGGTAACATCGCCTTTGCATTCAGGCTGGCGTCCGATCGCTTCGCATGCCTTAGCTACAGCATGACCTTCACCGATACCAGGACCGATACCTGCGATCATGGCGCATCCCGCACCGAGTGCGCATCCGCCAAGAATGATTCCGATAGCAAGTTCTAACATGTTCTAGCCTCCTATATGTTTATAGATAAGTTTTTCTGTTTATGCGCTTTCACGCTTGTTAGCATTCATAACAGCAGCACGTGCCGCTTTGCGTTCTTCACGCTTCTTTTTCCTCGCCGCATATTCTTCGGCAGGGAAACCGCCTGAAATGTATAACATCGTCAGCATCGCAAAGATAAATGCCTGAAGTCCGCCGCTGAAAAGGTCGAAATAAAGTGACAGCACAGCAGGGATACCGATCCTCAGATACGGGAAATCCGCAAGCGCTCCCGGAAGGAATGAGAAGATCGTTTTTGAAAGACCTGAAAGGCCGACAGCCACCAGGAGCGATATGATCGAACCTGACAACACGTTTCCGTAGTGACGGAATGCCATCGACACAGGAGTTGCAAATTCGCTGATGATGTTAAGCGGTGCAAGGAGCGGGACAGGCTGGCCGAAGCTCTTAAGATAGATCCAGGGACCTGCCTTCATCTTGTAGTAAGTGATAAGGAAGAATACCAGGATAGCCCATCCGGCAGTTATATTGATGTCAGACGTCGGCGGAAAAAGACCGATCAGGGATGACAGGCTCGAAAAAGCTGACAATCCCAGAACAGCCGCAACAAAAGGAGCAAAACCTTCAAAGAATTCGCCCATGTTGGTCTTTACAAGGTTCGTGGTCTTCTCAACGATCCATTCGGCCAAAAGCTGCCTTACTGAAACATTGCGTGTCTTAAGACCTGATGTAAGGAAAAGGCACAGGAACAGGATTCCCAGCATTACGCACCATGAATTGACCTGCGATTCGGTTATGGGAAGGTCCTGGATCGGAAGCTTTACCGTAAAGAATACGTGTGCACCGGTAATGTCGATGCCCTCCGATGCAGGAACGAACAATATCTTGATAACTATCGCAGCTGCAAAAGATAAGACAGACAGCAAAAGGAAAATGATGCTCATTCTTCATCCCCTCCTGCTGTTTCAGTATTCTCATCAGTTACAACTTCACCGCTCTTAGCCTGCTTTTTCTTATCCTTGTTGAAAACCGCACGGAGATAAACTCCAAATGTCGCAAAGAGCAGGGATATGATAGTGGCAATAACATTAAACACGCTCTGGAATATAAGGGATATTGCCAAAAGGACAATGATCAGGGCAAATCTTATGGCATGGGATGCCTTCATGATCTCCTTGGCCTTCTTTTCACCGGAAGATACCGCCTTTTGTACGCTGAGGCCCAGGAAAAAGAAATTGAGGACGCCGATTACCCCGCCTAAGAGATTTCCGAAAAGCACGCTAAGATCCCATCTGCCGATGATAAGAAACACTGACTGCATCAGCATGCTTAAGATAAGAGTAACCCCGCCGACAAACAGCGTCTCTTTCTTAACTGTAGGATCTATCTTCATGATCTGGTCCGTATCCCTTTCGAGTCAAAAATTCCTGTACGAATGAAATTATATCACTCGGACACCATCGATTTTTACAGACACGAGGACGCGTTTGCCCAAAATAAGGGCATTAATCTGAGCCTGACTAATGCAACTTTATTAAAAAAATCCGGTGGTCAGACAAGTGCTCAGGAAGCAAATACTTTTTTCGTATCTGATTTAGAGTTATTAGGTATGAAAAAGGTGCTGAAATACTTTTTCTGTACCTAAAACCGCTGTTTCAGGTACGAAATAGGTATTTGCTTCCCAACAGTTTATGTCAAATGTAAATCCAGTGCGTAAAACACGCGATTTGCGCACTAAATATGCACTAGAGTGCCTACAGTGCAAAAATAGTGCGCATTTTCCAAAATTTACGCACTGAATTTGCACTGGCACGAAAAAAGCCGCCCGCAAAGTCAAACTCCGAGCCTTATATCAAACCCGACCTCTGAAGAAAGCCCCTGGTCAGGAAGACTTATCTTAACAGCAGCCTTTCCTTCCTTCCCGATGCTCCTTACATAGACACCGCCCATGCCGCCGTTGATATCAGCCATAGAAGGACCGAGCGCTTCGATTGGGCCTTTTACCTCAACAACAGCCTGCCTGTTGTAAAAAGGCATTACATTGCCGTATTCATCGGTGACCTTGATCCTGATCGCTGCGACATCGTAAGTGGAATCTTCAA
>CACYRM010000054.1 GCA_902776845.1 Oscillospiraceae bacterium | reverse complement strand
AAACCCATGTCGTGTTCTTTGCAGCTGTTTACGAGAGCGATGTCACGGTCACTCGCAAGATAGGAGAAAGGGAACTGCAGTGTCTCATAAAGGCCGCTGCAGACGATGTCCTCGGCCACACCGATCTTGTGGGCTGTGATGCCGATGTGCCTGACCTTGCCCTGTTTCTTTGCCTCAACCAGGCAGTTATAGATATCGTCTTCTTCGTTATAGCATTTTGCGGCGCAATGGAGCTGGTAGATATCGATGTAATCGGTCTTAAGATTTGTAAGAGTGGTGTTGAGGTCCTCTTCAAACTTCTCTTTAGTCGTGGCCTGGGTTTTCGAAGATATGAAGACCTTGTCTCGCATGCCCTCAAAGGCTTTGCCGACCTTTTCCTCGCTGTCCGAATACGCGCGCGCAGTATCGAAAAAGCGCATTCCGCCTTCATAGGCATTTCTCAAAAGGCTCACTGCCTCTTCTGTGCTGACCCTCTGGATAGGGAGCGCGCCAAAGGCGTTCTGCGGGACCGTGATCCCTGTCTTGCCGAGACGTATAGTTCTCATATTCATATCCTCCTTTGGCTGATACGGATATTTTAACCTAACTTCAACACTGAGTTCCTATATTTGTATTTGCAAAATGTCTTGCAGGTTGTCCTTTTTTCATGACAATCAAAGCAGAACACCTTCTCTTACATTAATAATAATTATTTTAAGTTGTATAATAGGCTCATACGGTTATTGGAAAAGGAGAATGATTATGTTGTTGAATGAGTTGTCTCTTGAAGAGAAGAAGACTTTTTGGAATATAGCTAACGTACTGGCATCGGTTGACGGCAATGCACCGGAGGAAGAGTCAGTGCTGAAGCAATACAGCGAAGAGATGGGTGCTGATTTTGAATTGATAAGCCCCGAGGGAATAGATATCAAAGCTGAGCTGGAAAGCATCAGATCAAGCAGCCTGAAGAGCAGGAAGATCATGTATTTTGAACTGTTCGGTGTAGCCTATGCCGATACACAGTTTGACGAGAAAGAACAGAAGATCCTGGATGAAGCCTGCTCCGTTCTTGAGATACCGGACGATGTAAGGACAACGCTTGAAGAAAGCGTTAAGTGCATCTATGACACATACAGAAAGCTTGCTGATGTGTTTAATGATTGACGTATATGAATGTGACGGGTGCGGGTTGATCAGCACTTTGGGAGCAGACGGATGACTTTGGAAGAACTCGAACAGCGCAAGCGCAAACTGCTTGATGAACTTAATAAAATCGTTGATGATCCTCAAAAAGAGCTGGAATTGGCAGGTCAGATTGAAGTTTATGAAGCATTGATCGAGAAAAAGATAAAGACCGGAGATCCATCATTCTTTTCTGATGACACTCCGGATAATCCTGATGAGAGCCTTCCTGAACAGGTTGAGACGGAGATTGAGCCTGACGCGCAAAGTGTTACAGAAGAGAGCAGTCAGGATGAAGCAAAGGCTGAAGAATTACCCGATGCTGAAGAACCGTCGGAAACAGATACAGATGCAGATACGGATGCAGATGCAGATACGGAAACGGATGAAGACTCACCTGCCGAAGAATATACGGAAGAGATACCTGTTGAAGAACACGCGGAAGAGACACCTGCTGTTATAGAAGAACAGCCGGAATATAAGATCATTGATCCGGAAATAGGGGACGAGGTCCTCTTCGGCACTGATATAAGAGGAGAGAAACTCAGGTGGAAAGTCCTTGATATACAGGATCAGAAGATCCTCGTTATCAGTTCATATAAGCTGTGCAACAGACCGTACCATAATAAATGCGAGGATATTACCTGGAAAGACTGTTCGCTCCGGGAATGGCTGAACAATGATTTTTATAACGACCGTTTTTCGCAAAGTGAAAGGTCGAAGATAATCCCCTGCAATATAATCAATGAGGATAATCCCAGTTTTAATACTCCGGGATGCGACCGCACGACTGATAATGTTTTCCTTTTAAGTATCGATGAGGCAAAGGAATTTTTCAGTGATGATAAAGCAAGAGATATCAATTCCCGGTGGTGGCTCAGGTCACCCGGCTGCAAGTCCTGTTTTGCAGCCTGTGTCGGCTGGGGACTGTATGGCTATACCGGTGTGATCGATGCTGAGGGCGTAAGGGTTGACTGGTTTGATATTAACGGAAGTCTCGGTGTGCGTCCCGTTATGTGGATAAAGACGGACGAACAATAAAACAGTGTTTACCGGAGGTTCAGACAAATGGACTTGGAAAGACTCGAACAACGCAAACACAAATTACTCGATGAACTGAGTAAGGCCTCTGGTGACCGTCAAAAAGAACTTAATCTGACAGCTCAGCTTGAAGTAATTGATTCATTGATAAGAAACAAAAAGAGGAGCCAAGGATTAACCGTTGCTTCTGATAAACCGTCTGAAAGCTTTTCGAATCCCGGTATTCCGGAGATCAAGCCTGAAGAGCAGGACGGTCATGGAGCTTACGCAGATGATTGTTATAAAAAGGGTATGGGATTATATAACGAAGGCGATTATCATTCAGCCTTTGGCTATATATACGAAGCAGCCAAACTGAATCATGCATCAGCTCAATTGCAATTGGGTTTTATGTATGATTACGGTAATGGCATAAAGCAGGATTATTCAGAAGCTGTGACGTGGTATCGAAAAGCTGCTGAACAGGGAGATGCTAATGCTCAATGCAATCTGGCTATTGATTATGACGACGGTATTGGTGTCCCGCAGGATTATTCAGAAGCTCTGAAATGGTATCAGAGAGCTGCAGAACAGGGAAATGCAAAAGCCTATTGCAATTTGGGTTATATGTATGAACATGGCAACGGGGTTTCGCCGGATTACTCAAGGGCAGCAGAGTTTTATCAGAAAGCTGCTGATATGGGACATGCGTTAGCTCAATGTAACCTGGGCATGTTGTATGAAGAGGGCAAGGGTGTGCCGAAAGATAATTTGAAAGCGGCTGAGTGGTATCTGAAGGCGGCTGATCAGGGAAATGCGAGAGCTCAATGCAATCTGGGTTATATGTATGATGAAGGTATCGGCGTGCCACAGAATTACACAGAAGCTTTGAAGTGGTATCAGAAGGCAGCTGACCAGGGATATGCGAGAGCTCAAAGCAATCTGGGTTATATGTATGATGAAGGTATCGGCGTGCCACAGAATTACACAGAAGCTTTGAAGTGGTATCAAAAGGCAGCTGACCAGGGAGAAGCAAGAGCCTGTTGTAATTTGGGTTATATGTATGAGTACGGCTGCGGGGTATCACCAAATTACTCCAAAGCGGCGGAGCTATATCAAAAAGCTGCTGATATAGGAAATGCGGTAGCTCAATGCAACCTGGGTTTATTGTATGAGCATGGCAAGGGGGTGCCAAAGGATCATTCAAAAGCAGCGGAGTTATATCAGAAGGCAGCAAAACAGGGAAATGCTATGGCTCAATCTAATTTGGGAGTATTGTATATGCATGGCTTGGGCGTACCGCAGAATTATACAGAAGCATTGAAGTGGTATCAAAAAGCTGCTGAACAGGGATTTGTAACAGCTCAATACAATTTGGGATATATGTATGATGAAGGTATTGGTGTACCACAGAATTATACAGAAGCATTGAAGTGGTACCAGAAGGCTGCTGACCAGGGAGAAGAAAGTGCTCAGAATAATTTAGGTTTGATGTATTTATTAGGCGCTGGAGTGCCTGAGAATCTTCCCTTAGCTTTTGAGTTGTTTAGGAAGTCAGCTGACAAGGGATTTGCTAATGCTCAATGCAGTTTAGGTTATATGTATGAGAGTGGCAGCGGTACACCGCAGAACTTTTCAAAAGCGGCGGAGTGGTATCAGAAGTCTGCTGATCAGGGTTATGCAAAAGCTATAGGCAATCTGGGATATTTATATGAGAACGGCCTGGGAGTGCCGAAGAATGTGTCAAAAGCAATAGAACTGTATCAGGAGGCATCTGCTAAAGGATATGAGTTTGCTTCGGAACAGTTGGCCAGGCTGAATGGATAGGATCAAACAAGACCGTCTTTAAACCGGTCTTGTCATCAGGAAATGGAAAAAGACGGATTAATAAAAACAGTATATATACCGGAGGTTCGTACAAATGAACTTAGAAGAACTCGAACAGCGCAGACAGAAAATCCTTGATGAACTTAGCAGGGTCGGTAATGATCATCAAAAAGAGATGGAATTGATAGCCCAGCTTGAAGTAATCGAATCACTGATCAGGAACAAAAAGAAGAATAAAGAATCAGCCGTTGTTCCTGATACTGCTTCAAATAAACCTTCTGAAAGTTATTCGGATTTTGGTGAGCTGGAGATCGAGCCCAGAGAACAGCTCATTCTGGTAAAGAATGAAGAATTATCTGAATCAGATGAATATTACGAAAAGGGAATGAGCTTGTATAGCGAAGGTGATTATCCTTCAGCCTTTGATTATATTTTCAAATCAGCCAAGATGCATAATCCGGCAGCTCAATGTCAATTGGGTTTTATGTATGAGAGCGGCAAGGGCATACCGCAGGATTATTCAGAAGCAGTGGCATGGTATCAGAAATCTGCTGAACAGGGATTTGCACAGGCTCAATGTAATTTGGGTTATATGTATGATGAAGGCATGGGCGTACCACAGAGTTATACAGAAGCTTTGAAGTGGTATCAAATAGCCGCGGACAATGGAAATGCACGGGCTTACTGCAATATGGGCTTCCTCTATGATAATGGCTATGGTGTGCCGAAGGACAGTGAAAAGGCAGTTGAATTGTATCAAAAGGCTGCTGATATGGGACATATCACGTCTCAGTTCAATTTGGGCGTTATGTATGAGTATGGACAGGGTGTACCGCAGGATTTTTCGAAAGCGGCAGAGTGGTATCAGAAGGCAGCTGATCAGGGATATGTAAAAGCACAAAGCAACTTAGGTTCGTTGTATGAGAGTGGCAGCGGTGTGCCACAGGATTACTCAAAAGCAATAGAGTGGTATCAAAAGGCAGCTGATCAGGGACATGCTTCTGCCCAATGCAATTTGGGTTATATGTATGAATTCGGACATGGAGTACCGGCGGATCTGTCCATGGCTGTTGAATTGTATCGGAAGGCAGCTGTTCAGGGAAACTCAGCGGCTCAGTGTAATTTAGCTTATATGTATGAGAAAGGCAGGGGCATATCACAGGACTATTCCAAAGCAGCGGAGTGGTATCAGAAGGCTGCAGATCAGGGAAATTCAAGAGCTTGTTGTAATTTGGGTTATTTGTATGAAAGTGGTGATGGAGTATCACAGAACTTATCAACGGCTGTAGAGTTATATCGAAAAGCTGCTGAACTGGGATCTGACAGAGCTCAATGCAATCTGGGTTATATGTATGAGAAAGGCAGGGGTATACCACAGGATTATTCAAAAGCAGCTGAGTGGTATCAGAAGGCTGCTGACCAGGGCAATGCCAGAGCTCAATGCAATTTGGGCTATATGTATGAGATTGGAAGGGGAGTACCACAGGATTATTCAAGAGCAGCTGAATTATTTAAGCAGGCTGCAGATCTGGGATATGCAAGAGGTTATTGTAATCTGGGTTATTTCTATGAATGCGGTTATGGAGTAGCGAAGGATATATCCAAGGCTGCAGAGTTATATCAGAAGGCAGCTGATCTGGGAAATGCCACCGCTCAATGCAACCTGGGCTTTTTGTATGAGGATGGAAGCGGAGTGCCAAAGAATTTTACAAAAGCAGTCGAGTGGTATCAGAAGGCTGCTGAACAGGGATATGACAGGGCTCAATGCAATCTGGGTTATATGTATGAGGAAGGCAGGGGTGTACCGCAGGATTATTCAAAAGCAGCGGAGTGGTATCAGAAGGCCGCTAATCAGGGATATCCAAGAGCTCAATTAAATCTTGGATTGCTGTATGAATTCGGGCACGGAGTACCTGAGAATCTGACTTTAGCTGCAGAGTGGTATCAGAAATCAGCTGATCAGGGATATGCTAATGCTCAATGTAATTTGGGTTATATGTATGAGACAGGCAGGGGCGTTTCACAGGATTATTATAAGGCTGTTGAACTGTATCAGAAGGCTGCTGACCAGGGATATCCAAGAGCACAATTAAATCTTGGATTGATGTATGAATTCGGACAGGGTGTGCCTGAGAATATGTCCTTAGCCGTAGAGTGGTATAGGAAGTCAGCTGAGCAGGGATATCCTAATGCGCAATGCAGTTTGGGTTATATGTATGAGAAAGGCAGGGGCATATCACAGGACTATTCCAAAGCAGCAGAGTGGTATCGGAAGGCTGCTGACAGGAAATATGCAAGGGCTCAATTATGTCTGGGCCTGCTTTATGAATTCGGACATGGAGTACCTGAGAATCTGTCTTTAGCCGTAGAGTGGTATCAGAAGGCAGCTGATCAGGGAAATGCCAATGCCCAGTGTAATTTGGGTTATATGTATGAGAGCGGCAGAGGAATAGCGCAAAACTACTCCAAAGCAGCGGAGTGGTATCAGAAGGCTGCTGACCAGGGACAGGCGAGAGCTTTAGGCAATCTGGGATACCTATATGAGAACGGATTGGGCGTGCCGATGAATATTACAAAAGCAATAGAACTGTATCAGCAGGCATCCCAAAAAGGCTCTGAGTTTGCCACAAAGCAGCTGGCCAGACTGAAAGGATAGGTTATTATGGCTAACTTCGATTACGGAACACCGTGCATGGTAATTGCATCCGGCAGGATTGGAATGGTTATAGATTCCACACGCACAAAGGTAACACTTTGTTTCTACGACAAGGACTACTTTGACCCTGATCAGGTGACTTTCAGGAAGACTCAGGTCAGGATTATGGAAGACCGTTTCGTAAAAGCTTCCAGGCTGGGACAGTTTATCAAGGGTAAGTTGTCTTTTGAAGAACTCACAGACGGTTCTAATATCCTGCCCCAGTTCGTTGATAACGATCCGAAGCCCTATAAGATCAATCTTAAGGATATCCTGAGCGGTGCCACGGCATATGAAGACAAGTCTTTTGCCGATATCTGTAAATGGGTCGAGACAATATTGACTTATGAAGATGAGATCTCGTTTGCGGATGATCCATGGGGAGTGATCAGGGATAAAGTGACTGACAGGGATATCATGAATCTTCTGTGGCGTGATCTGGATGATTTCCGTTGGACATTCGACGGCTTTGACGGTCAGGCCAATGATGTTATCAAAAACATAAAGAACGAACTGACTATCTGGCTGGAGTCTAATAGAAAGCAGCTTCCGCCAAGTGTATTAAGGACCGTTGCCTTTCAGTTCGACGATGACTCCATCGATAATGAATCCCGTGCCACACAAAAGCTCTTCAAGCAATGCCTTGATGCTATGTGCGAGAAGAAGGAACCCAAGGCGATCCAGCGCAGGGGTTACTGCTATTACTGCGGCACAAAGATATATCCCAACGACTGGATCAAGGCCAGGGATGCTTTCATCGAATACTATCAGCTGACAGGAGATGCATCGGCTGCTAACACGCTCGGATACATTTTCTATTACGGCCGCTGCAACAACGGCGTTCCGGAATACGAAGAAGCTTTCAAATACTTCAGCATCGGTCATGCATATACTTACTTTGAGAGCACATACAAGCTCGCGGATATGTTTGCTCACGGTTACGGTGTAGTCAAAGACGGCGAGACGGCAAACCACCTTTACTGGAGTGTTTATAAGCAGACTTTCAAGCGGTTTATTAAAGAGGACTATGAGAGTAAGTTCGCAGATGCCGCGCTCCGTATGGGCAACTGCTTCAGATACGGCTATGGCGCGGAGGTGGATCTGGAGACAGCTTATTTCTATTATCTTCAGGCAGATCTTGCCATCCGGAAAAGGACAGAGGTTGCAGATCATTACGGCGATTCAGTCGTATTTAACGGCGTACAGCGCGCTCTTGAAGAGGTGAGGAAGGAATATACGGATAAAGGACGGAAGACAAACTTCATAAATCCCGGCTGGCTTAACTGGGCACTGATCAAGCACAGAAGATGCAGGATAAAGATCCGTGAATTAAAGAACGGAGCGCTTCAGCTTACTGCTTCGCCCATTAAACGCCGTGACGAGAATAAGGCCCCTCTGATGCTGGTAACAATACCCAGATCAGATTATTGTGAGCTTAAGGACAGGATTTTAATCAAGACTGCCGCAAACAGCACTTACAGCATTCCCGGCGGCGGAAATGAGATCATATTCGACAGCTACGAATACAACTGGAACGGCACAACGAAGTTCTATTACGGCGATGAACTTGCCGGTGAGATCTTCACCGAACGCTACACATTCACAGCCCCTTCAAAAAACGAGATAATTCCTGAAGGCGAGAAGTATCACTTTGTCCGTGTAGTCTTTGAAGGCAGCGGAAGATGCTATGATTACCTCTGTGATGACACATCGGTCAAAGAAGGCGACCAGGTGATCATTAACGGCTATGATGGTGAGACTGCGGTTAATGTTGTATCTGTCTTTGACAAGTATGAGAACCAGCTCGGTTTGCCGGTAGACAGGTATAAGAAGGTCGTGAGGAAAGCGTAGATCATGGAGAGTGCTTTTCAAATGCTATAATCTGATTAATTGTTGTAATATCGTTTTGTTCTTCAGGGGTATCTTTTATGGCCAAAACAGATCTTTCAGAAGCATTGACCGAATGCAGCCTGGCTGCAAAGAGCGGTTATGCGCTGGCTTCGGATGAGAGGCGGGTTTTGGACGGAATCCTGGTGAGAATCTCGAGAAGTTTTCCATAACGCTTTTCGGAAGGACAATGGCCGGAAAATCGACTTTGATGGAAGTCCTGACGGAGGGTGACGGATCTGCTATCGGAATGGGAGCCCAGAGAACAACGAGGGATATAAGAAAGTACGAATGGAACGGTTTGTCTGTAACGGATGTTCCCGGAATCGGCGCATATGAGGGCGATGAAGACACACGTCTTGCATTTGATGCCGCAAAGACCGCGGATCTGATTATTTTTCTTCTGACCGATGATGCGCCGCAGGCTGTTGAAGCTGACTGTTTCAGACAGGTCAGGGAATTCGGCAAGCCTGTGATAGTGATCATGAATATCAAGGTGTCCGTTGAATCCGGTAAGAGCATGAAGCTGATCGAACGCGATATGAACCGGGCTTTTGACTATGACCGTATAGAAGATATCAGGCAGCAGTTTTGCAGGTTTGCCGAGCCGTATGGACAGGATTGGACTTCGGTGCCGTTCGTGGCCACACATCTCAAGGCCGCATATGAGGCTGTCAGATGCGAGAGATCTTCTGATGAAAGCGTGCGGGCGCAGGCTGAGTTCTGGAGAAATATAAGCCGTATAGATGTTTTAAAATCCGTTATCTGCGAACAGGTGCAGGTCAGGGGAAAATATATAAGGATCAAAACCTTTGCCGATATAATCGCAAATCCCATGATCGAGACACTGTCGGGGCTTGATCTCCAGAGTGAGATAAACAGTTCTTATGGAAGGATCATTGCGGATAAAAGATCTTTTTTGGAAAAGAGAAAAGAAGTCTTTGTCAAATCGAATAAGAAGAGAATAGAATCCTTCATGATGCGGCTGAAGACCGAGTTCCGTTCAGATATTGCCGTTTTTGCGGAAGAGCACTACAACGACAAACTCGCGGACGTTAAATGGAACAATCATGTTAAGAGCAAGGATCTGGATGGCAGATGCCGTATGTTGTTTGATGAAATGAAGGCTGAAGCAGACGATCTGATCCAGGAAACGATCCGGGAAATGACGAGTGAACTTAAATATGCCTCCATAGCGGCAATGGAACAGAGTTTCCTGACAGCTGCTCTTGTTGATACCAGAAGGATCGTAAACTGGACAAACATTGCTTTGGGAAGCGGCGGCGTTATTGCAGCCTTCATTCTGGGAAAACTGGGACTTGATGCAGTATCGGGACCCATTGGCTGGATCTCGGCTGCAGTAACCCTTGTCGGCGGACTGGGAATACTCCTTGTTGAATCCAGGGGCGATAAACTTGCACGCGCACGGGCGAGACTTGAAGAGGAATTAAAAAACAACGCCAATGCCACCTGTGATAATATCTGGTCCCAGCTCGAAAAGAATCTGGACAGGCTCGTTAAGGAAGAGATAGATCTTGTGCTGTCAGAACTGACCAAGATAGAAAACGTAATCCGGTCATTGTCCTCGACCCAGACATCTATAGCTGATTCGTTGAGGCAGGAGACAAGGTCACTGAACATAACCTTTACGGAACGGATCGCTTCTGCTGTTTTCGGTGAAGAGCTTTCCGCTGATTACCTGTCCGGGATCGGTGTAGTTGCCAGGATACCCGGTGACTGTATGCTGGTTGCTGAGAAAACCGGAGGTTTAGCCGGCACGGAGTTCGGTTCGAAAATGTCTGACCTTGTCTCGGAAGACATTGGTTTCATTACATATTCTGATGATCCGTTGGCACTCGCGTCAAATGTACTGGAAGGATATATCAGTCCGGAGAGTATGGAATTCGATGAAGAAAACAATACTGTTGTTGTCAAAGCGGAGGAAAAGAATATAAGGCTGCTTAACAGACTGCATCTGGCAGAACAATTGATGCGTTTTAAGATTGGAGGATAGTGCTATGTTGAAGATCGCCGAATTGTCACGTTCCAAGGAAGCTCTGAAAGAGAAAGCTTTCCGGGCTATAGCGGATGCCGGTGTCGAATGCGGTTCCGAACGTGAGGAATCCGACCGTATAAAGATCGTATTTGCCGGTCAGTATTCCGCAGGAAAGTCTTCGATAATCAAGATGCTGACAGGTGATGACACCATTGCCACCGGCGCTAAGATCACAACCGAGGAAACGCATGCATATGAGTGGAACGGACTTGAGATCGTTGATACTCCCGGTGTGCACACGTCGCTTCGCCCCGATCATGATGAGATATCCTACAAGGCAATAGCAGCTGCCGATATCCTTGTTTTCGTTGTTACAAACGAACTGTTCGATTCATATATCGCGGATCATTTCAGGCATCTCGCGATCGATAAGGACAAGGCAGGCGAGATGATACTGGTTGTCAATAAAATGGACCGTGCCGCAAAAGGAAATACGGCCGAACAGCAGGACATCATCAGGGAAGCGCTCCGTCCGGTCCTGGCTCCTTATACTCCCGAGCAGCTTCATCTCTCGTTTTTGGATGCACAGTCTTACTTAGACAGTTTGGAAGAGCGTGAAGATGACCCGGAACTTGCCGATGAGCTTCTGCAAAGGTCGGGATATGAGGGCTTTATAGAGACTCTTAATCAGTTTGTTGAAGAGAAGGCTCTTTCATCCAAGCTGACAACAGACCTTTATGTTCTGGATAATGTGCTGGATAAGGCTATCGCCGAATTAACGCCCGGTTCTGTTGACGCCGATATTGATGCTTTGGAGGAGAACCTGAAGCAGCAGCGTCATTTCCTTGTTGATGCACGAACCAGGCTTCAAAGAGAAGTGAATGATATCTTTACCGATGCTTCTTCAAGGATAAGGGAAATAGGAATTGATGCCGCCTCTGTTGTTGATTCCAATCTTTCCAATGCTGAACTGGAAGAACGTATCGGACAATACAGCAAACAGGCTGAGGCAATAGTGAATGAGACACGCGAAAAGGCTGATGAATATGTACATCAGGGATTTATTGAGCTCGGACAGAGCTTTGTCGATATGGACTCTACAGAGTTCAATCAGCAGCTGAAGATAAGGCTTGTGGACAAGTACGACAATCTGCCGGATTCGATAAAGAAGGTCTTTGTAACTGCCACTGATCTGGAAAAGCAGAGTGATATTATCGTAGGCACTTTTGTTAAATCCGGTTTCCCCGAGATGTTATCTCTTACAGACGCGTCAGTTAAAACGCTAGGTCTGACCGGAAGCACGCAAAACCTGTTAAAGAGTCTTAATGCCGGCACTATGCTTGTCAGCGGAGCAACTAAAGCGGGTCAGGCGGCGAGCAGGGCTACTTCCGTTATCGGAATTATCGGGATCGGACTTCAGATGGCTCTTCAGCTCAAAGAGGACTATGAGGAGCAGCTCGATCTCGAAGCAAAAAAGAATAACCGCCAGAATATACGGAGCGGATTCAATAATACGGCAACAGCTCTTGAAGATTATGCTTCAGATTATGTAAAACAGTGTGTTGCAGTCCCGTTGGAACTGTCTGTAAGATCGATTGAAAACAATATTTCGGATCTGCGCGAAGCCAGGACCGGAAGATCAGAGAAGTGTATAAAACTTGAAAAAATACAAAAAGAGATTCAGGCTTTGATATCCGGTATTCATGATATTGAAGAGTAAAGGGATAACACCTGTTAAAGGAGTGTAACATGATAAGCAATAAGGTTTTAGTTGTATGCAAAGACAAAAAGACTGCTGAGGATATAAGCAAGATCCTTGTGTCTTCGGGGAAAATCTCATATGGCGATATCGAATACTGGGAGGAAAAGACATGGGATGTTAAGCATAAGTCGGGACCTGTTTCCTCGAAGATGTTGATAGTCGGAGATATCAAGGATACAGAGTCTCTGTCCTGCTTTATCGATATCCTTTATGAACGCTGGGGAATCTGCTATGGAATGAACGAACGGTATGCGCTCATTAAGGCTGATAATGTTTTCATTAAGGACAACGACCGTTACAACGCATTCATGGAGGAATACAATGAAGCGCTGTCTTCAATTCTGATACCAGTGACAGAGGATAAGGCGGCAAAGGTAGCCAAAACTGTCGGTACGGTGGGCCTTGCGGTTGCGACCGGCGGAGCAAGCCTCGCTGCCCAAAAGATTTATGATGACAATAAAACGCTCGCAGAGAAAAATACCAATCTCTGTTTATACGGCGTATGGCATTTCACTAACAACTATCTGGAGGAATTCCTGTCGGATCTGGAACTGGTACGCAACAACAAATAAACGGGTTCAAATACAATAAGAATTCACAAAATAGTTATAGCGCATTAATTTAGTCCAAATATCTGCATAGTAAACTTAAAACATAGACAACAACCGGCATTTCTTCTCAAAATACAAGGGTGATCTGAAATCGGAGGGGGAAATGAGTTTATTAGCAGCATTTTTGATAGCCAGAACTATCGCTGAAACAGCCGATATCGCAAGAAGTGTGGCAGCCACGGCTCATACAGCGGCGGCTGCGGCTAATATTGCCAGTTCTGTCGCGACTATGAAAAGAGAGAATGCCGCAAGAAAAGCAATTAACGATCAGCGTCTGGCCTACCAGGCCGCTTCTGTGCAGGCAAAACCGGCTGAAACATTAAGCACATACGATCTGGATCTTTTCTACGCGAAAATGGCGACGCTCTCATATATCGCAAAGTCTGACAATAAGATCAGCCAGGAAGAACGAGATGAGCTGGAACAGACGCTGGCTGTTGCGAATAATATGTACGGATATGAAGCGGTGGCAAATGCCAGAAACATATTTTATAACGGCGGCAGCAGTTTTACTGTTTTGGAATCTTATCTCATGAAGGTGCAGGAGCGTGATCTGGACGCATTCCTTTTCTATGCCAATGAGTACGCAAAAGCGGATAAGTGGCTGATGCCTGAGGAACAGATCGCATTGCAAAAACTGCGTTCATATATAGAGGCCAGAAAAGGAAAGAAAAGCTTCTATAATCTGTCATGTCCCAGCTGCGGCGCGGCTATGAGTCCTGATTCTTACGGTTACAAAGCTTCCTGTGAACACTGCGGATACGAAGTTATCTTAAACACGGATAATGCTCCCCGGAATTTCATCACATATCCCAAGTGTTCCCGGTGCGGAGTTTCATTCAACGGGCACAGGAATGCCGCCAATATCAGATTCTGCTCAAATTGCGGAGGCCAGGTGGTTGTCGTTACAGAGCCTGCACAGCCTTCACAGACAAATACTGCCTCCAGAGGCGGATATGCCGCTCACACATCCAACGGTCCAAATCTGTATATCTCTTACCGTACGATAAACCCTGATGTATTAATGGTTACAAGGATAGTATCAACGGGAGTCAAGCATACTTATGTTAATGGCCAGGAACAGCCTTTCCGTCTGGAACAAGGTCCTCATCAGATCGTTCTTAAAATCGGAAAGAAGAATTACAACAGGGATATAGTGATCCAACCGGGCAACAAGCCTGTGAGGATATACGCTTCCTTTAATGGCAGGGCGCAGATATCTGTTGATCAGCCGGCATACTGATTTACAAACACAAGTAAAGACTGATGGATCAGTTTATGCAGAGATCAAGTGAATAATATGAAAAATAAATGGCGTCCGGGAATCACTCAGGCTGTGATGGATGTATAATATGTGGATAGCCGTCAGGAGGTGTGGTCTATGCTTTTTTGCAATAAATGCGGTAAACAGTTGGCGGATGAAGCTAATTTCTGCAATATCTGCGGGGCTAAGGTGGTGCGTCAGGTTCTGATCTGCAGGAAATGCGGTAAACAGTTGCCCGAAGGATCTAATTTCTGTAATATTTGCGGCTGTCCGATAAACGGCAGCCCTGAAGAGGCTAAGCCCGCTGCTTCCGAGACTCCCAAGACCGGAAAATACAAAAGCCCGCTCATTGATCCGGATCTGCCGGTCGTTACCGCGTATGACAACAGATATGGGAAGACCCCCGTCTCTGCTGTATCTGAAGCGGCGAAGACAGGAGATGCCGCCGCCATATATGAACTTGCAAAGCGATATAACTTCGGCTCTGATGATGTCAAAAAGGATCTGAATAAATCTGCCGGTTTTTACAAGGAAGTTCTTCAAAAACAAAACCATTCCATTGCTTTCATTCAGTTTGGTTATCTTATTACCGAAGAGTCCGTATTAGGTAATGACAGAAGAGCGGAAGGAATACAATATTATGAGGCTGCCCTCGAATTGGGAAACGCAGATGCGGCCCTTTTGCTTGGAGACCTGTATTTGGATGGTGAGTTTGTTCCCAAGGATGAAAATAAAGCGTGGATGTATATGAAAGAGGCTGTCAGACTCGGAGACGGTGATATGTGTTATCTTGTCGGGCAGCTTTTCCATGTTTACGGGAAACAGCGTGAAGCCAAAGATGTCCTCGAAAAGGCTATGAATTATCCGGACGTTAAGTATCTTTCAGCTGTAACGCTCGCCGAAATCTATGAATTCGGTGCGGAAGGCGTCAACCCTGATCCGTCCAAAGCACTGAAACTTTATGAAATGGTTTATGACAATAAAGACAACGATGACGTTGACATTGATGAAGTAGCGTTCAATATTGCCAGGATCCTGTTTGATAAAAAAACCGGAAAAGGAGACCCCGAAAGAGCATTCAAGCTCTTTACGGAGGACGGCAAGAAAGGCAACAAGAGATCAAATTATTATCTCGGATATTTTTACTGGAAAGGCATCCCTAATGTCTTAACGCCAGATATCCCTACGGCGATCAGATATTTATCTGATGTCGAATCATCGAAAGAGGTGGATGCCGCTTACAGTCTGGGAGTCATCTACTATGTAAACCTTCATGAGATGAATGACGCGGTAAAATATCTGTCGGAAGCTTCCAAAAAAGGAAACGGTGACGCCAAGAAGCTTCTGGAAAAGATCAGCCGTGAGAACCGCCTGAACTGCCGTAAGTGCGGCGCTTCTATCCGCATAGATTCAAAGTTCTGCGGCAAATGCGGCACCCCGATCGAAAATGCTATGCCGGCCGCAGCTCCGGCTGCAGCTGAACCGGCTGCTATAATTGTACCTGCGGACAAAACACCTGCAGCCGCACAGCCTGCACCCGCCGTACAGCCGATTGCTCAGTCCCCTGTTCAGGTTGAACTTGAACTTCCCAGGACAAAGGCAATGGTAGAAGGAAAATCTGCTGCCCAGCCTGCGCCTGCCGCACAGCCGGTTGCCCAGTCTTCTGTCCAGGTTGAACTTGAACCGCCCAGGACAAAGGCAATGGTAGAAGGAAAATCTGCTGCCCAGCCCGTCGCTGCCCAGCCTTCACCCGCCGCACAGCCGGTTGTACAGCCCGCAGCTCAGGTTGAACTTGAACAACCCAAGACTAAAACTCCCACAGTTACCAAGACTGCCGCAAAACCTGCAGCCCAGGCTCCGTCCGTACCTCCTAAAAAGGAAGCTCCTGCTGCCGCCAAACCGGTTCAGCCGGATTCGCCTGATCTGCTCAAACTGTTAGCTTCTGCAGCTGAGAAGTCAAATGCAGGTATGCTTGATGAAGCACGTGAGGTCCTGGAGAATGCATACAGTAAATATCCTGAACACAACAAGGTTATCGACAGCTATATCATCTTCCTTGCAAATGAGCTTTCATCTGCGTGGGATAACGGAACCGAGGGTTCTGACAAGACCAAAAATGATTGCGAACTGGTCCTTGAATTAGCTCAAAAACTCAGAAAGAACGCTTATCAGCTGGAACATGCGGATCAATTCGAGAATGCCGCTCACTGCACACTGGGAAGATATTATAACGCTAACGGCAAGTCTGATCTGGCCATGCAGGAATGGAAAAAGACCGATGTCATGTTTGAACCTTATGCCGCTTATCACATCTATGAGATCCATAAAAAGATGGCAAAGCGCAGTGATGATGAACTCAAGGAAAAATATAATCTCACCAGAAAGGAATTCGAGAAGGAACACGTATCGGATGTTGAGTTATTAAAGAAGGCTTTGAATTCCGAGCATTTCTCCAACAAGCAGGAGAAAGCCTGGATCTATCTGGCATTAGCTTCACATTATACTTCCGGCTCGACATACATAGCCAAGGACCTCGGTTTCGCATATGAATGTGTACAGAATGCGCGTGACCTTGGTTCAAAGACCGCTGTAAATGAATTGACCCGTTACAGAAGAAATGTCAAGGGAGAACTGGAATATAATTCCTGACCTGTACATTTAGATCATAACTTTTTAAGTCTCCCCGGAGCGCCAAGAGTGCTATACTTACACATGTGTCTTTTCGGCGCAAACATATCCAGGGGGATTTTCAATGAAAAAAGTAATCATTGTCGGAGCAGGTATCTCCGGAATGACTGCGGGTATTATCCTGCAGAATTCAGGCTTTGAGACCGAGATCTATGAGAAGAATGCCGTGCCGGGCGGAGAGCTTACCGGCTGGAAGCGTGACGGCGTTTATATCGATAACTGCATCAACTATCTCATGTGCAGCAAAGAGGGAAGCGCAATGCATGATCTCTGGTGTGAGATAGGCATGCTCGGCAAAGATGTCAGAATGTATTCGAAGGACCGTTTTTTCACATATAAGGGAAACGGCGGTGAGATCACATACTGGAGAGACAAGGAAAGAACGAAGCGCGAGATGCTCGAACTTTCTCCGGAAGATAAAGATGTGATCGAGAAGTTTTTCGAGAACGTTAAGAGGGCCGAGAGCATGATCATGCCCATCGAAAAGCCGATGGATAAGATGGGCCCGAGGGACTTCATGAAGCTGGGTGATTTTGCGAAGAACGTTCCTGCAGCGCAAAAGGCTTACAAGGGCGTGAGCGTAAAGGATCTCGGAATGAGCTTTAAGAATCCCGTGTTAAGAAATTCAGTCATGCTTACACATCCCGAGATGACGCAGGCATATTCTTTCATCATGTCATATGCCATGGTAACTTCAGGCAGCGGTGATATCCCCGAAGGAGGTTCCCTGGCAGCCGCATTAAGGATCGCGGACAAGTATAAGAAAGCAGGCGGAAAGCTGCGCCTTAACGCTCCTGTAAAGAACGTTAAGATCAGCGGCAAGCTTGCGGACGGCGTTGTTCTTGAAGACGGCACGGAAGTGAAAGCCGACTACGTCATCTGCGCATCGGATGCAAACCACACTTTCACACAGCTTCTTCCTGCGGAATATATGCCGAAGAAGCTCAGGAAGTGCTACGATGACAAAGATCACTTCTCGGTATTCAGCAAATACCATGCTGCTTTTATCGTTGACGGAAAGATGGATGTCGATCCTGATACGACATTCTGGGAGAGCGAAGGCATTAAGGTATGGGACAGGGAGATAAAGGATGTCGGATTTATCTGTTACAACTACGATCCCACCATCACTCCCGAAGGCAAGACCAGCCTTCAGATGAAGCTTTTCCAGTACGGCAAGGAAGTCGATAACTGGTTCGAACTCGCCAAGGATCCCGGGAAATATGAAGCCAAGAAATACGAAGTCGCTCAGGCATTAATGGGCCTGATCGAAAAGCGTTATCCCGAGACTGCAGGAAAGATAAGGATCCTCGATGCATGGACACCGGTTACATACGCCAGGCACTGCAATGCGTACAGAGGCGCATACATGGCTTTCGTTGCCGATAAGGATACCAAGACAGTCACCACACCCGGCGTCATAAAAGGCCTTAAGAATGTATTCCTTGCAGGCCAGTGGCTCATGGGTTCAGGCGGACTTCCCCCGGCAACCGCACAGGGCAGATATGCCGCATGGAGAATATGCAAAAAAGAAGGCGTGGAGTGCAGGTAATCTGAATATGGTCCGTTAATTCTTACGGATTATCCAGATTCTTTACCAGCGTAAGATTATTCTTCCCGTCAGCGAACCTGTAACGGACATCATCCATGTATTTCTTGACCAGGAAGATTCCGAGACCGCCGATCTGACGCTCTTCACCGGAGAGCGTTATATCGGGATCTTCTCTTGCCAGCGGGTCGTAGGGAATACCGGAGTCGGAAAAGGTGATATTTACCTGTGAATGGTCTTCAGTAAGGCTGATCTTTATCGTGACAGTTCCTGATCTCGGAACGTACGCATACGTTGCGATGTTGACGAAGATCTCCTCGGATGCGAGGTCTATCAGCATTCTTGTTTTTTCGGGACAGTCAAACTCATTGAGATAGTCATCGATGAAGGCGAGGGCATTCTCGAGGTTTGACTTTAAAGCCTTCATGGTCAGTTCTTTCATGAGCGCTTCTTCGGGCGACCGGTTCCAGGCGTTGCTCCGGTAAAAACTATCGACTATTTCTTTATCGAGTTTTCCTTTGTCCGCGAGATCCTTGATTATCCTGAAGGCTTCTTCCGGGGGCATCGGGGGCTTGTACGGTCTGTCGTCCGCAGTCAGGGCATCGAAAATATCGACTATGGTAAGAAGTCTGGTCTCCCATGGAAGATCTTCTGCTCTGATTCTGTCCGGATAGCCTGAACCGTCAAGGAGTTCGTGATGCTTGGAGGCCCATTCAGGGACTTTCTTATACTCGCCGACGAATTCCATTTTCGACAGGAGCTTGCCCGTAAGAACAACATGGGACTGCATTATGCTGCGCTCCTCGTCGGTGAGGGTGCCTCTTGCCACTGTGATCTCATTGAGTTCAGAAGGATCAAGCAGCGGGCAGGTGCCGCCGTCTGATGTCAGAAGATTGATCCCGGCGATCTCATTGAGTTTCGCGATCCTTTCCTCATCAAGGAAGGGAAGAGTATCTGAAGATACGATAAGCTCTTCGGCTTCATCGAGCCTTTTAAGTTCGCTTCTGACATGCTCTTCCGTATCCTCACCTGATAGCATGCGGTTCCTGAGCATAAGCCTTGCTATCTCGATCTTGTGTTTAACGGTGACAATGGATCTGCCGAGCCTTGAAGGCTTGTCCATAATCTCAGGAGGTATCAGGAGCTTGCCGATATCGTGAAGCCAGATGCTCATTATGAGAGGTCCGGTATTTCCGGAGGTCTTGTCCAGCAGTTCACCGTGCGATGAGAGCCACTCAAGATAACGGGTCGCATATCTGACCATGTTCCTTGTGTGATTGGCATTATAGGACGATTTTTCTTCGACTGCGGTTACCATTACCTCTACGAAGGAATTCATAAGGGCTTTTATCTGTGTGGCCAGGCTCTGGTTTCTGATGATGAGATTTGTTGTCTCTGTCTGGTCGGAGAGCACTGCAATGAGGGCGTTATCGACACCGTCTTCGATGAGCAGCGTGGTGGTCACCTTGATATATTTCGTGGAATCCTTTGTATGGAATACGACAGTCTTTGAGATCTTTCTCTTCTCATAGACAGCGTTAAGGAGAAGCTCGAAGAATTCGTTGTTTTCCTCGATCTCCAGCATCAATTCGGCAATGCTCTTTCCAATCGCAGTGCCGAATCCGATCCCCAACATCGCACAGGCAGAGTCATTGCAGGTGCTGATCTTGTTGTCGTACCCGATGACGATCACACCGTCCGAGAGGTTATCGATTGTATCCTGATAAATTCTCTTCTCGCTGTTTTCCATCTGTTATATTATACGGTACAAAGGTTTATTGCGGGTATAATATTATTATTCCAGAAGCTTACGGAGAATTGTTTATGACGGATATCTTGATCGTTGAGGATAATGAGGAACTCGGAGCCCTGATAAGGGATTTCCTGGTCCGCGACGGATATACCGTAGAGTGGAAGACCACCGGTGAAGAGGGCCTTGTAGCCCTTAAGAACGGCAAATTCCGTCTTATGCTGCTGGATGTGATGCTCCCGGGTTTTGACGGCTATGAGACACTCCGGATCCTGCGCAAAGACCTTGGCATTCCGGTCCTCATGATGAGCGCCAAAAACGATGACCAGAGCAAGATATCGGGTCTCGATGCCGGTGCCGACGATTATATCGAGAAGCCTTTTTCCTTTCAGTTTCTCTCATCCAAGATCAAAGCGATCCTGCGCCGCAATTACGGGATGACCGAAGAACACAAGTCTCTTTCCTATAAAGACATTAAGGTCGATCTTGATGACATGACGGTCCGTAAAGGCGATAAGCTGATCCCGGTCAGCGGCAAGGAACTCGATATACTTATCTACTTTCTCAAAAACCCCGAAAAGGTCATCCGCAAAGAGGTCCTGTTCAACGCGGTATGGGGTTCGGACTGCTTTTCGGAGATATCGACCCTTACGGTATATATCCGCTGGCTTCGCGAGAAGATCGAAGACGATCCCAGGGAACCGGAATACATCCATACCGTATGGAGAGTCGGTTACAGATTCGGCGGGGCTGAGAACTGATGCGGAAATACCTCGGCAAGTATATCCTTCTTTTTGTCATATGCCTTTGTCTGGGCATATCAGTCTTTCTGTTCGTTAACGGATCGAAAAACAGATCCTCAGGCATGCGCCATACTCTTATGAACCGCGTCGCAAACGAACTGTCCTCAGGTGACACCGCTGACACAGAAGCGCGCCTGGCATCGCTCATCTCGTCCAATAACTGGGCGAAAGAGTACGGTCGTAACAATGTTCCAACGGACATAAAATACGTAAAAACCGGTGACACCGGCGGCTCCTATTCTCATCTTGCGGACACGGGCTCGGTCTGGAGCATTTCGCATGACGGTGCGGTAACCGGCTTCCTGGTATTCTCGTTTAATGACGATCACACGGTCAGGACTATAGTCATCTGCGAAGTAATCGTTCTTGTATGCTTTATTGTTACGGCGATGTTTTTCGTTTACATCGACCGGAAAGTGATAATGCCGTTCAATTCGTTGTCTGAATACCCCGAGCGCATTGCAAAGAACGAGAACTCCGACGCGCTGCCCGAATCGAAGAACAGATATTTCGGCAGGTATATCTGGGGCATGAACATGCTCCGCGACCGTCTGTCAGGTGATTCCCAAAAACTCCGCCGGCTTGAGAAGGAGCAGCTCACGCTTGTTTCCACTATCGCGCACGGCATCAAGACTCCGGTATCCAACATAAAGCTCTATTCCGAAGCTATTAAGAGCGGCCTTTACAGGGAAGACGGCATTCCCGACGAGAAGGATTCGGAGGTCGCGGAGAAGATAACCAAAAACGCGGACGACATAACGGATCTTGTTAAGGAACTGCTCGACAGCGCTTCGAAGGGAGTCGTTGTTTTCGAGCCTTCGATCGAGACGTTCTATCTGACCGAGATAGGAGACTTCATTACGCGCGAATACGATAACCGTCTGAACGTCCTGAGGATCCCTTACAGGATCGATATGAAGAGCACGGTCATGATAACATCAGACAGGAACGGCATAACCCGTATTCTTACGCAGCTCATGGAAAACGCGATCAAATACGGCGACGGACGCGGCATTACCGTGACAATCGACAAGACCGGAGACGGATATATCTTATCGGTCAGGGATCATGGAAGCCGTATACCCGAGAGCGAGATGCCCTATGTCTTTAACAGTTTCTGGCGCGGATCCAACGCAAGCGGGGTCGAAGGCAATGGCCTTGGCCTTTATGAGGCATCCTTCATCGCCCGGAAACTCGGCGG
>CACYRM010000053.1 GCA_902776845.1 Oscillospiraceae bacterium | reverse complement strand
TTCACGATCACAGCCGGGAGTTTCAAGGAAATAGATAAGGTCGTTAAGAATCTTCAAATAGCTTGATCAGCATAATTTCTGGCTTTGCCCTACTCTTAATAGAATCATAAGCAGTATCAATTTATCTCTACCCTATTGACAAGGTGGATTTTTCATAGGATAATCACTTTGACACAAGTAAATTGCGCAAAATCAAATTTGGAAAGACACAAAGAACGGATATGAAGAATTCAAAAAAGTACGACTCGCTCAAGCTCTCAAACCAGGTATGCTTCCCGCTTTATGCGTGCTCTAAGGAACTTGTAAGCCAGTACACTCCTTACCTCAAAAAGCTCGGACTCACCTACACCCAGTACATTGTCATGATGGTCATGTGGGAATCCGTAAGCGTTTCTTCAAGAGATCTGGCAGCCAGGGTGCACCTGGATTACGGAACTCTTACTCCTGTTCTTAAGAAACTTGAGTCCACCGGATACATCACAAGGAGAAGAGATCCTGAAGACGAGAGGCTCCTGATCCTGGAGCTGACTGACAAAGGAGAAGCCGTAAAGGATGAAGCTCTCAAGATCCCTCCCTGCATCGCATCCTGTGTCGGACTTAATGAAGAAGAGTTCAAGATGCTTTACATACTTACATATAAAGCATTGAACAATATGGAAAACGCAAAGTGCAAAAACAAATAAAAAGGAGAACAGCCATGATCTACGATTACGAAGTTACCACAGGAAAAGGCGAGACATTAAAGCTTTCGGAATTCAAAGGAAAAGTCATCCTTGTCGTTAACACGGCAACAGGCTGTGGCTTTACTCCTCAATACGAGCCCATCGAGCAGCTCTACAAGGACTACCACGATCAGGGCCTCGAGATCCTTGATATCCCATGCAACCAGTTCGGCGGACAGGCTCCCGGAACTGACGATGAGATTCATGAGTTCTGCACTCTGCATTACAACACAACTTTCCCGCAGATGAAGAAGGCTGACGTTAACGGAGAGAACGAACTTCCCCTCTACACATATCTTAAGTCACAGAAGGGCTTTGCAGGATTCGAAGAGCATGAATACAAAGCTCTTCTCGAGAAGATGTTCTCTGATGCAGATCCAGACTGGGACAAGAAGCCTGACATCAAGTGGAACTTCACCAAGTTCGTTATCGACCGTGAAGGAAACGTCGTAGCAAGATTCGAACCTACAAGCGACATGAAGAATGTCGAGGAATGCGTAAAAGCACTTTTGTAAGGGATCAGATACATGAGCATTTACGATTTTACAGTCAACGACAACAAGGGCAACAACGTGTCCTTATCAGAGTTTAAAGGCAAGGTCCTCCTCATTGTAAACACCGCCACCAGATGCGGTCTTACACCTCAATATGAGGGACTCGAGAAACTCTACGAGAAATACAGAGACAGGGGTTTTGAGATCCTCGACTTCCCCTGCAATCAATTTGCGTTCCAGGCGCCCGGAAGTGCTGAGAAGATCGACAGCTTCTGCACCCTTAAGTACAATACCCAGTTCCGCCGCTTTGAGAAGATCAAGGTGAACGGCAACGATACCGCTCCTATCTACCAATATCTTAAGGAGCAGAAGCCCGGGCGCATAGAATGGAACTTTGCCAAGTTCCTTATAGATAAGAATGGTCAAGTGGCGGAGAGATTTTCTCCGCAGGAAAAACCTGAAGCACTGGAAAGTGCCATTGAGAAACTCTTAAACAACTAAGGAGACAGGATAATGACATTTGCAGTCAGATACTATACACAAACCGGTAACACAAAGCGCCTTGCTGAAGCCATCGCAAAAGAACTGGGCGTTGAGGCCCTCCCTATTGATACGCCCATAAGCGAGAAAGTTGATGTCCTTCTCCTCGGCAACTCTTACTACGCTTTCACGATCGCTCCCGAAGTAGGTGCTTTTGTGTCAGGCCTTAACAAAGATAAGGTCGGCAAGATAGTAAATTTCGGCACCGCAGCCATGATGAAATCCACATATAAGAAAGTAAGATCAGTTGCAAACAAAGTGGGTATTCCCGTGCTCGATAAGGAGTTCCACTGCAAGGGCGAATTCAAAGGCATGAACAAAGGCCGCCCCAACGAAGATGATCTGAAAGCGGCAAGAGAGTTCGCGAGAAACATTAAAAAGGAGCTTGGATGATATGTCTAAAGTTTTAGTCGCTTATTTCTCGGCCAGCGGTGTTACCAAAAGGCTCGCAACGACTCTGGCACAGGCAACAGGCGGAGATCTTTTCGAGATCGTGCCACGTATACCTTATACAAAATCAGATCTTAACTGGATGAATCCCATGAGCAGAAGCTCTGTCGAGATGAAGAACCGCGCGAGCCGTCCGGAGATCGCATCCCAAGTCGAAGACATGTCCTCATACGATGCTGTATTTGTAGGCTTCCCGGTATGGTGGTACAGAGAGCCGTCGATAATCGATACCTTCGCTGAGCAATATGATTTCTCCGGCAAGACGATAATCCCTTTTGCAACTTCAGGTTCGAGCGGGATCGGCTCATCAGGCGAGAATATCGCCAACCTTGCAAAAGGCGCGAAAGTCATGACCGGTGAACGATTTAAGGCAAACACCACCGTCGATGAACTCAGGGAATGGGCATCCAAGTTGCTATAAGGCTTTTTTCGAGTTTAGAAAATCACAGTAAAAGTCACAGTAGACCCTGACGGCTACTGTGATTTTCTGCAATATCAGGTCAAAAACCGTCTGTCCGGAAACTAAAATGCAGGCGGGTCACTCCCTGACCCACCAGTAGCAATAAGCCTGGGTTCTTGCAGCAAAGTTAGTCTGCTTAAGAAGTTCTCTTACCTCTTCTCTGGTATACCAGCGCGCTTCGATCTCTTCCTCATCTGATGTGCTAGGAGCAAACTCGCCTTCTGCAGTACCAATCACGCAGCAACTTCTCTCATTGGTAAGACCAACACCGGAGAAACTCATTTCATCTATAAGGCCTGCAGGGAAATTGATCGCAAATCCTCCGACAGCCATTCTGAATTCTTTGTTGAGCAGGAGCTTGTTGCCGTCAGGGCTGGTGATGATCAATACCACAGCGTCACACTTTTCGCGCTGAAGGTCCTCAAGAGATGTAATGTTGTGATCCCTTGAGCTCATCTCATAGATCTTGCGGTTGCCGAGATTTGTCTCATATTCCGCGTTATATGCCGCAATAAACCGTCCCTCGTGGACTTTCTTTATACCGATAAACTTCATTTCTTATCCTTCTTTACGTCTTTTCCCATTCTTCTCTTGATCACGTCTTCACTTGCAACGGAGTAACCGAAGAAACCCAGTTTCTCGCCTAAAAGATAATACTCTCCGTGGTTATAGGCAACAAGTCTGGCATTCTCCAGGCAGAGCTTGCCGTTCTCATCGAGCAGATAGGAATCAGCCGTAACGCTGACGATCTCGCCTATGAACATATCGTGTGAACCGAGTTCCGTGACGCTCTTTACTTTGCATGAGACCGATACCGGAGCCTCCTTGATAGCATAAGCGTGCTCAAGACCTTCCGCCTTTACTGGAGTAAGGGAGCAAGCCTTGAACTTGTCTTCCTTCTCTCCTCCCCTTACGCCGCAGTAATCGCAGGCTTTGCAGAGAGACTTCGAGACGAGGTTAACGACGAACTCGCCGGTCTCGGATATGAGCTTATGCGAATATCTGCTTTTGCGGATGCTCACAGAGATCATAGGAGGCTCGGAATTGACCGTTCCGGCCCATGCAGCCGTCATTATATTGGGGCGGCCGTCAAGACCTGCCGATGAGACCATAACAACGGGAACCGGATTAAGTATCGTTGATACTCCGACTTCGATCTTATCGTGTTTTGCCATTATTCATCCCTCCTTGGATATAAGCGGTGTTACCGCAGTAAAACTCTCATGCAGGAGCAGATAGTCCTTGATATCGATTCCCGCGGAATAGCCGACGATGCTTCCGTCCTTGCCGATTACGCGGTGGCACGGAACGATCACAGCCACGGGATTATCAGAACATGCGGCGCCGACAGCTCTTGTTATCTTCCTTGCTTCCTTTAGATCGCCGTCAGTGATCTTTAACGCGATATCCTCGTAACTTGCGGTACCGCCGTAAGGGATAGTGTTAAGGGCATTCCAGACCTTCTTCTGGAAAGGCGTCCCGTAACTGAATCTGACGTTGATATCAAAACCCGCTCTCATGCTGTCGAAGTATTCACGGAGCTCTGTATAAGTTTTCGCAAGTTCTTTAGGCAGGTATTTAAGCTGCTCCGGCTCCATGTTATAGATGCCGTCATCGTTTCTGGCAAGTCCGCCGTTACCGTCAAGAAGCCCCAAAGCGCCTGCGATATTGTTCGCGAAAGGATCATCAAGCTGCTGCCCGTAGTGGAAGAGCTTAACGGAATCGACAAAATCACTGCCGCCCGACACCATTGCGACGCCGCGCTCAAACGGAACAAAGCAGATATTGTATTTCGGGTATTCATAGGAAAGCATCGCATAAAGAGCGGCATCCTCAAATCCGTTCTTAAGGCGGACCTCATCCCTCAGGACTGCCTCCTGGTTAAAGCCCGCACCCGTAAGGATGCGCTCAAGGCCCTCATTGCCGTGACTGCAGATCACGGTAACCTTATGATAGAACTGGTCCAGAAAACAGTATCTCAGGACTTCGTCCACAATACCGCTCTGTGTATCAGCATTCGCATCACTTGTAAAAACAGGAGCTATATGCGCCCTGCAGTTTTTACGGTCAGGTCTGAAGAGCTTAATCAGAGCATAGATGACACCGTCCTTCTCCGCGAGCATTGCCTCACCCTGGCTTCCGGTACCCAACGCCCTGATATCATCCTCAATGAGCTTGATAGTACCCTCCATCAGGCCTCTCCTGCGGAGTTCCGAACTGTCCGATATACGTATCTTTCGAAGATCTATCTTATCAGCCATAGCACTTCTCCGGATCAAAGTCCTCATCCTGCTTTACAAATTCCGCCGTATATTCATTGGTCCTGGTAAAGACCTTGCTGTCATAGGAATCCGGGCAATAGACCGCATTGTCCATCGTCTGTCTGAAGTCCGATGCCATGTGTCCGAAAAGCGGATCATCCGACACAAGATCCCATACCGCGTCATTTCTGGTAAGAGGCATCAGGCCCGTCATATTTTCGAGCCTGTAGATAAGGAGCTGCGCATCGGTATCGTAAGAGATAAAAGCCGCGAATTCAGCAGCGAAATCTGTGTTAGCGGACTTTTTCGAGACACAGAGAGAATATGTGCTCACATAAGGCACACCGACATTTGAAGCATCATAACAGGGCAGGTGCAGAAGATAAAGGCTTCCGGGATAATATTCGGACCAGGCCCTGACATTGGCGGAGGAATCGACCCACAAAGCGGCTTTTCTGGAATAGACCGGATCAGCGCCGTCAATACTGTCCAAAGCCAGAGAATTAGAATACATGTCCCTGACATAAGAAGATGCGCTGTTTATTATCTCCATTGCGGATTCACGGTCTTTTGAATACTCTTCAATGGCCATATACGAAGTCGGCGCGTCGTCATTAAAAGCAGAGCCCAGATAAGGGATAAGCTCATAAGCTGAAGCAAAAGCGGCGCACTCGTATTCCCCGCTGATCTCCTCAAGATAATCGCTTAGATCTTCAGTTGTATTCTTGGTCTGAAGCTTGCCGCTCTCTTCGGGAATAAACTCGATATTTCCCATCACGATCTTAACGGAACAATAATGCGGAACACCGTAGAACACACCGTCTTCCGAATCGGCATTCAAAGCGCCGGCATAGATGCCCTGACCGGTAAGATAAGCATTATCGGAAAGATAACCGTTGAGGCCTGCCGCATAGCCCGCTTTCCAGACAGCATTGCTGTCCTGGGCCAGAAACAGATCAGGTATCTCATCGGAAGCGCTCCACGCCCTTACACTGTCCAAAGCCGCACCGGTACTTCCGCAGCCGACATTGGTAACAACGTAACTGGTTGCAACGGAAGACAGATAATCAGTATCGATAGTAAGTCCGGAATCAGCACTGTCCCAAAGCCCGTTATTCTTGCAGTAAAGCATGGCTGCCAGACACTGGATCGTCAGGTCCGAATAAGGCAGGGCAACATTAAGCTGGCTTATATCGCTGTCAGTATCCTGATCTTCCCGGGGCTCTGAAGTCTCGGACGGATCGGACTGTTCAGCAGGAGGCACGATCACCGGAAACATATCATCACCCTTTTTGCAGCCAGTAAACACCGCGCCCGCCAAAGACGCGCACAGGATAACGCTGGCAAATTTATTTATGAGACTGCGGGCTTTCATCGATGATAACCTCCGATAGGATAATTATATCATTCTTATAAGGATTCCTAATAAATAGCGGTTGAAGTACGGTTGCCGTATTGAAATCCGGCGAAAAGTCCGGCGCCTGCCAGGGAAATCGCCGTAAATACGGCTCCTATCTTGCATAATTCCGGCGAAAGTCCCGGCGCCTGCCGGGGAAGACGCCGTGATTACTGGTCCTGGCATGCATAATCCAGGCAAATGTCCCGGCAGCTGCCGGGTAAAACACCGTGATTACGGCATCTATCATGCAAAAGCCCGGCATAAGTCTCGGCACTAGCCGTTGAAACCGCCGGTATTTCATGGGTAAACATGGGCGGCTGCCGGGGAAACCGCCGTGATTACGGCTCCTATCAATTCAGATCACGCCGGCGGCCTGCCCGTCCGTTTACAGCGTTCACTTGACACTTAACTTTCAAATGGGTATATTCTTAAGGCACGCCAAAGTGGCTCAGGGGTAGAGCAATTCACTCGTAATGAATAGGTCGCGGGTTCGATTCCCGCCTTTGGCTCCAAATTAAAAGCCCTCTTGCCGCTTCGGACAGTCCCCGACGCTACGCGTCTGCGGAACTCGCGGCTTAAGAGGGTTTTATTTTTTGTCCTGTGCAAGTCTTCACATATCCTCAAAATCCTCATGAAGTCTGAAAGCTGAAGACCACAGTATTGCCATTGAAATAGATATAGTTGACCCTTTCAAACTTAATGGTGTCTTTCTCAAACTCTTCAGAATAGTACCAGGTATCGGCATTCAGTTTGCCGGCATCGATCTTCTCAAACTCAAACGACACAGATTCAACGTCTTCCCAATCGTATTTGTTCCATATCTCATCTGCAGCATCCCCGCTGAGAACTATCACGCCTCTGTACTCAGGCTCATGAGGACCCATCGATATCCGTGTTGTACGGACAACAGCTTCGTATTCAAGGCTCTCATAATCATCTAGCCCGTCAATATGGTTCATCAGAGGTTGTGCTTCACTATAGTATTGAACACTCGTCACCAGCTCATTTGGATCAAAACCGCATGCGCATACACTCAGAGAAACGACAGCGCAGATCAATAAACACAGAAACCTGACAGGACCGGACACCGGCCGCAGCAATCTTTCACGACCGCCCACAGCCTCCGAAACCTCGCTAAACCCTTTCCTTACCATCCCATATCCTCCAGGAACGCTTTGATCTTTGCGTGCCGCGCCTTATCACCGCTAACATATTCGCCGAGCTCGCACTCACCGAGTATACCACCGTCACGAAGATATATGATGCGGTTTGCCCTTCTGGCTGAAGTGATATCGTGAGTAACCATGACGATCGACTGGCCGGAGCGGTTGATATCTGTAAGCACATCCAAAACAGCCTTAACGCCTGTTGAATTGAGGGCGCCGGTAGGCTCGTCAGCAAATACAACATCCGGATCGTTTATTACCGCCCTGACCATTGCGGCGCGCTGCGCCTCACCGCCTGACAACTGTGAGGGGAACTTGCCCCAGAGGTCTTCGGCAAGGCCGACACGGGTGAATAAACTTTCGGCTTTTTCTTTAAGATCCTTCTGCTTCTGTCCTGTCAGCATGCCGGTCGACAGTGCGTTGTCCATGATGCTCATGCTGTCGACAAGATGGACCTGCTGGAAAACAAAGCCGCAGTGCTTTCTTCTGAATACGGCAAGCTGATCGTCGTTCATGGCTGTGATCTCTTTGCCGGCATATGAGATGCTTCCGAGAGTCGGCTTGTCCATGCCTGATAAGGCATAAAGGAGCGTGGACTTGCCGGCACCGGAAGATCCCATGATAACGGTGAAGTCTCCCTTATAGATCTCCATGTCGAGGTTCTTGATGACATGCTGCTGTTTTCCGCCGACGGAAAAGCTCTTGGACAGTTTCTCTGTTTTGATGATTACTTCCTTATTCATTTTCAAAATCTCCATTCTTTATTCCGAAATAAGCTGATATGCCGATATCTTCTTCATCCTGCCTGTCATCACAAACGATATGACAAAGACCATGAGAGTAACAATTAGCAGCGTTACGGGGATCACGACAGGATTGACCGTCAGGTCAGAGTTCTTGATGCCGTAGCTGTTGAATATAAGATCGAAAAGACTGTTTGTCGTAAGGCATGCCGATATTGCGCCCAGCACAGAACCTATGATACTGACGGGCAAAAGGGACAATGCCAGCTGTACCCTTAACTGTCTGCTCGTAAAACCGACGGCTTTCTTTATGCCGAATTCCTTTTCGCGCTTGATGAATACTGTCTTCAGAAGGAGCCTGATGACTATTGCGACCGTGAAGATATTGAGAACTATCAGGACGAGGATAACGAGAGCTACTGCGAATACAGGCACGTTATCGGTACTTCTCTGGGTATGGTAGTAATTCTCGGTGCTCGTGCAGTTATCTCCGAGGAGCGCTTCCGCCCTTTCCAGGAACTCACCGACTGAAGCGTCAGACGGGTTCTCGATCCTTACCCTGATATATGTATACACCGGCTCACCGCCAAGTCTTCTGAAGCCTTCATCGGAAATATAGATCCTTTCGCCGAAGCCGTACACAGCCTGTTGAAGTCCGGTGATCAGGAAGGATTCCTCTTTATCCATATACTTGATCTTTATCTCGTCACCTATGCCGAGACCCTGCTTCTCGGCGAGGACTCCGCCGACAACGGCTTCATTCTCAAGGACAGCCATCTCACCTTCATAGACTCCGCAGTAAACATTCTGAGGCATGTCCGAATAGAGCAGATAACAGTTGTAGTCTCCGGTGTGCGCATCAGTACTGCCAAGTCCGTATGCCTCGGTAACACCTTCCATCGCGCGGACCTTTTCGATGGAGTCATACATCTCTTCTTCGGATTCGTATTTGATGTTCACATAGGCATCCGGCGCATCGCCCTGAAGGAGTCTCTGGAATTTGGTGATATCGATCCTGGTGTTGTAGAAAAGGATCGCCGAGAACGCCGTCATATATGAGACCGCAAGGATAACTCCCGCAATGATGAGGTTCTGTCCCCTGCTTTGGAGCGTGCTCTTCAGCGCAAGAAGGATATCGAGCCTGCCGGAAGTCCTGTCCAGCGGCAGATAATCCTTCTTAAAGCTGTGCGACTCAAGTCCGAAACGCAAAGCCGTTGCAGGATGGATATTCCTGATAAGATGCGTGGCAGCGAAAGTAACGGCGAGCATTACGATAACGATACCGGCGAAGACTGGAAATGACATTTCCGGACGGAATCCGCCATTCCATACGAGTCCCGACAACTGCTTTATCGCATATTCCTCAAGGACCGGGAACAGCAGATATGATGCGGAGATTCCTAAGATACACGCAACAGCCGCAACGAACGAATACTCGATCATGAGAGACCTTCTTACCTGGGAGATCGTAAAGCCGACGGCACGAAGGGCGCCGATATTAGCGATATCCCTGTTGATATTCGTATTTACCGTGAACACTATCATGATAAACGCGATGACCATTATTATCGCGGAAAAAGAAGCCATGAACGCTGCGATAACATTCGTGATGCCGGTATAACCTGCTTTGGCCAGCTCTTTGTTATAGCCGTTGCAGTATATTCCGGCTTTGATAAGACTGTCCTGAACGGATGTAGTGCTCGTATCGATATCCGCACCGTCTATAAAACTCGCGCACAGGAACTGCATGGAAAAAGGCATTCCATTACCTGATGTTGCTGTCTCTGCTTTTTCGGAGATCTTCTTGTAGGTCTCATGGTCGATAATGCTCGAATAATACGAGTATCTCTGCCCGCAGAAAAGATCTTCATATATGCCGGATACGGTAAGATCATACTCGCCGAGATCCTGATGACTGATCTTAACTTTGTCACCGACCCTTAATCCCTCCGAGTATGCGGTATAAACATTTACGCTGATCGAAGGACCGGTGATGCTGTCATCTTTTTCGACATAATTAAGATCCTGATAAACAGTTTCGTTTTCCTTATCGACAAAGAAGATCCCTTCGACATCTTTTTCCTTTCCTGAATTAACTGATAACTTAACGACATCAGGAAATATCATATCAACAAGATAGCTGCTCATAACTGTATCGTTATCGCTTAATTGTTTGCCGATCTCTTCCTCATCTCCCAGGACAAAATACATCGCATCGGGAACATTCTTTTCCTTGGTCTTATCGTCATACATGGTATCGAAACGCGCGACCATCAGACCTGTATGAAGAAGTGTTACAGCCACGACAAGTATTACGAGGAATGCCGTAAGCACCGCTTTATCCTTATGAAAATGCGCCTTAACAAGTTTGAACATTAAGCTGACTCTGCCTTTCTAAAGAATCTGTCTCCTTATGGTCAGAGTATATTCTTAAGCCCGGGATAAACCTTTGCCTGTTCTTTAAATCTTTTTAAAACGGGGATTAAAGATCTTATCCCATTTCTCGATTTTTACACGATTGGGATAAGTTTAAAGCAGTGCTTTTATCCCCAAATTGCATTTTTGCGAAAATGGGATAGATTTGAAGCGCGTTTTTTATCCCCAAATTCAATTTTCGAAAAATAGGGATAAGATTTTGCTTCAGAATTTCTCCCAAAACTCGAGAAACTGTTATTTGGGATAAAAAACGAAGCAAATATTTATCCTTAAATCTAAAAAACGATAATTCGGGATATTCGCCTGAAAACAAAATATCACGAGAGCTTCAGTCCGATTTCCACGGCAAAGCCGTCCACCGTATTTCTGGGAGTAAGGCTGCCTCCCATCTTCTTCATCAGATAATCCGATATATAAAGACCCAGGCCCGAGCCTTCGGAACCTCCGGCATTGCTGCCGCGCTTGAATTTCTGAGTGATGATCTCCAGTTCCTCTTCCGGGACACCGGGGCCTTTGTCGGCAATCTCGATAAGCAGCATCTGATTAGCGCTGTCAAACTTTCCGGTGACATTTATCTCTGTGCCGGCATATTTATAAGAGTTAAAGATTATATTGCTGATCACCTGATTCAGCCTCAACCTGTCAGCGAAAACAACAGCCTGACTGATATCCAGCATATTAATTTTCTTAAGATAATCCGCTTCCCTTACCATCTGTACGATATCGATGGAATCAACATCTTCGGGATTAACCTCCAATTGCTCCAGTTCCTCCAGGGTCGCATGGAAAAGATTGGATATCAGTTCATCGATCTGGTCTGCCTTGCTGCTTATCGCGGAAACCGTCTCCTTGGTCTCCTCATCCGCTGTAAGGCTCATAACATCGGTCATGGCCTTTATCGAGGCGACAGGCGTCTTGATATCATGCGAGAGTTGTGCGACCAGCTCCTTACGGCTCTTAAGAGCCTGCTCCTCCCTTTCACGCGAAGCCTTAAGCTCGTCACGCATTATGTCGAAGCTCTCAGTGAAAGGCCCGAAAACATTTCCCTTGTCCATTTCAAGAGGCGTATCAAGATTGCCGCCCGCAATCCTTACGGCAAAGTTCTTGAGCTTATAGAACGGATCGATGACGCGGCGCTTGAGATAGATATAGTAAAGGATAAACACAACAATGGTAACAACCACCAAACACCCCACGAACAGGGCGATCTTTGCATTTGTCTCCTTCTCGAGTTCGGCCTTCGGATTATGGACAAGCAGTTTTCCGACGGCAGCGCCGTCAACTTCGATATCACGTATTATGTCGTAATTCGATGTCGCGGTCTGGATGTTTTTCGCGATGTTATCACGGGTATAGATAAGAACAGCACCTTCATTGTCGATAACACAGTAATCGAATTCCTCATCCGGTGCGATCAGGCGGTCCTTATCAGAGCTGACATCATCCCATGAACCTTCTAAACGCGCTATGCACCTGTTGATGGCAATCGTATGTGAAGGGATATCCTCAGACAGCTTTCCGTTTGCGATAACATAACAGCCGCAGGCTCCCACGGCAATTAGGACGGCGATATAGATCAGGAGGAACCTCAATTTCATTTATGCGGCACCCTTGGTATCAAGCATGAAGCCGACACCCCAGACCGTCTTTATATAGCGCGGATCTCCGGCATCGTCCTCGATCTTTTCCCTCAGGTGTCTTATGTGGACATTAAGAGTAACATCACCTACAAAAGTGGTGTCCCATATCTTCTCGAAAATCTCTTCCTTCGGGATAACCCGGTCGCTGTTGCGCAGAAGATAGACGAGGATCTTATACTCCATTGACTTAAGCGGCGTCTCTTTGCCGTCTTTGGTCACGGAAGCTTTCTTGAGATCGATCCCGGCGGAGCCGAGCTTTACGATATGCTCATCTGGTTTCTCATCAGTCTTGTGAGCCGATTCGTATCTTTTGAGTTCGGCCTTTACTTTCGCGAGAAGAACGCCCAGAGAATAAGGTTTGCATATATAATCGTCCCCTCCGATGCTGAGCGCCAGGAGCATATCGTCCTCTGCGGATCTCGCGCTGATAAAGAAGATCGGGATATCCGCCGTCTGCCTTATCTTCTGGCATAATTCAAATCCGGAATCATCCCCAAGATTGATATCCAGAAGGATGAGAGAATACGTATTGTCTCTCAGGCACTCCAGCGCCGAAGCGCTGTCCAGAGCATACTGAGCCGTTACACCGGACATATTAAAATACTTCGCGGTGTATTCGGAGAGTTCCTTCTCGTCGTCGATTATCAGTACGCTGTAATGCATATTCTTAAGCGCCGAACATTCTGCTCATTCTGTCAACTACTTTATTAAGATCCTGGATAGATTCGTTAAGGCCGTCAACATCAATATCGCTTATCTTCGTAATAGCCTCGGACATGGCATCCGTATTATCGGTTAACACCTTATCCACGTCGGCGATCATATCATTCATGCCCTCAAGCGAACCGTTCAGGTTCTCAAGAGTATCCTCTGCCTGGCTGACAAGCTTCTCTGCTTCTTCAAGAGTCGACTGGACCTGGTTCAGCGTCCTGACCACGGGGGGAACGATAATGATTGCGGCAACAATAAAGACTGCCGCGATAACAAACAGTGCAGCTGCGACCATGGTTGTTCTGCGTGCGGCCTTCTTCTCATACTTGAGGATCTCCGTCTGAAGATCGTGATCGGAATAATCGACATACTTGCCCTTTACGATCTTATCTTCCCTGTCATCATCATTTGCAGGAGCAGCGGCAGGAGCTGCTTCGGCTTTGATCTCCTCTTTGACAGCTTCCTTTATCTCTTCCTTGACTTCTTCTTTTATCTCGTCTTTTAAATCTTCTTTGATCTCTTCGATATTTGTGTTTTTCTCTTCTTCCATAATAACCTCCTAAACAGAAAAAGGGCTGCCTCACTCAAGAGACAGCCCCCGGATAAACAAATATTAATGGTGGAACAGTCTCATTCCGGTGAATGCCATTGCGATTCCGTACTTGTTGCATGTCATGATGACATGGTCATCGCGGATAGAACCGCCGGGTTCAGCGATATACTTAACGCCGCTCTTGTGAGCACGCTCGATATTGTCACCGAAGGGGAAGAATGCATCAGAACCCAATGCAACATTGTCGTTCTTTGCGAGCCATGCCTTCTTCTCTTCCCTTGTGAATACTTCAGGCTTAACCTTGAAGATGTTCTGCCATGTACCCTCGGCGAGAACGTCCTCGTACTCGTCGGAGATGTATACATCGATGGCATTGTCTCTGTCGGGACGGCGGATGTCGTCAACGAACTGGAGACCAAGTACCTGAGGGCTCTGTCTGAGCCACCAGTTGTCAGCCTTGTTGCCTGCGAGTCTTGTGCAGTGGATCCTTGACTGCTGGCCTGCGCCGATACCGATAGCCTGACCGTCCTTAACGTAGCAGACGGAGTTGGACTGCGTGTACTTCAGTGTGATAAGCGAGATCAGAAGATCGATCTTCTTGTCCTCAGGGATATCCTTGTTATCGGTAACGATATTGTCCAGGAGGGCGTGATTGATCTCGAATTCGTTTCTTCCCTGCTCGAAAGTTACGCCGTAGACCTGCTTTGTCTCGATCGGAGCGGGCTTATAGGAAGCATCGATCTTGATAACGTTATATGTTCCCTTTCTCTTTGTCTTAAGGATCTCAAGAGCCTCGGGGGTATAATCGGGAGCGATGATGCCGTCTGATACCTCTCTTGCGAGCATTGTGGCCGTGATGGCATCACATGTATCGGACAGAGCCGTGAAGTCACCATAGGAAGACATTCTGTCAGCGCCTCTTGCCCTTGCATATGCGCATGCGATGGGTGAAAGCTCACCAAGATCATCTACAAAATAGATCTTTGCTTCTGTCTCTGACAGGGGCTTGCCTACTGCAGCACCTGCAGGTGAAACGTGCTTGAATGATGTAGCTGCGGGAAGTCCTGTAGCCTCCTTAAGTTCTTTTACGAGCTGCCAGCCGTTAAAAGCGTCCAGAAGGTTGATATAACCGGGCTTGCCGTTCAACACTTCGATGGGAAGCTCGGAGCCGTCCTGCATATAGATCCTGGAAGGCTTTTGATTGGGGTTGCATCCGTACTTGAGTTGCATCTCGCTAGACATTTTCGTTCTCCTTTATCCTTGAAAAATTACTTGACGTTCTTGTTTACGATCCTGGTCTCTGCTTTTCCCGTTGCGATATCAATGTAGCGCACGAAAAGCGATACCTTGTTATCCTCGTTGAGGCTTGTCCATACTTCGTTCGTGAAAGTATCGATGTCACCCTTGAGCTCTACTTTCTCGGGCTCGCCTTCGAAAGAAGGAAGCGGACTGCCGTCACCCATGTATGTATGGATGAATCTGCCGATGCCGGCCTTGGGATTTGTGTATGTGAATGTATGGCGCTCACATGAATCCGGATCGCCGTCATCGCTCTTAAGAATGGACATTGCGAAGTTGTATGTGCCGTTCTCGACATGCATGATGCCTGAGATCCTGGGGGTATAGTTCGGAGCGTCATCCTCGAACTCTCTTCCTCTCAGGGACTGCTCGAAAGTCATCTGCTTGTCCATGAGCTCATAGATCGTATCTGTCTGATCGCCGTTGGTAACAATCGTCTTGTTACCAAGTACTCTTACTGGTGAATATATGATGAGGTGCGGATCTGTAAGAAGTGAGGGATCGAAAGCCTCAGTCTTGATGCCGTCTTCAGTTGCCGTAAAAACGCGGTTTCTTGAGTTGACGCTTCTTCCCATGATGAAGTAAGCGGTTACCGCATACTTACCGTCCTCGGACTTTCCGATTACTATACCTCTTCCGGGATAAGCATTTTCCTTAAGGATCTGGCCAAGGTTCTGTGTGATCATATTGCACCTCCAAAATTTAATACTTAGATCATCTTATACGGCAGATATTGTTCTCTATAACCACCCTGCCGTCGGCTATAAGCCTTATCGCCTGAGGCAGAAGCTTCCATTCGCACTCCTGCATTATCCTCTTCTGCAAAGTCTCGGGAGTGTCATCGGGCAGGACATCGACCGCTTTCTGCAAAAGGATCGGTCCCTCATCGTAATTCTCGTTAACGAAATGAACAGTGGCACCCGATACCTTTACTCCCTTAGCAAGAGCTGCCTTGTGCGGTCTTATGCCGTACATGCCCGCACCGCAGAATGATGGGATAAGAGCCGGATGGATATTGATAATACGGTTCGAATATTTCGAGACTATCTTCGGTCCGAGAAGTGAAAGATAACCTGCAAGGACGATGAGTTCGGCACCGGACTTATCTACCGCTTCCACAACAGCGTTATCCCATGCCTCGACGGAATCAAAGTCCTTTCTCGATACCACAGCAGACGGAATGCCGTTGTTTGCGGCTCTCTCAAGCGCATACGCGTTTTTGGATGAAGACAGGACAAGAACGATCTCAACATCTTTGAGGATACCGTCCTTCGTATTGTCTATTATCGCCTGAAGGTTGGTTCCGCCACCTGAGACGAATACTGCTATTTTCATTAGTTTTCCTCTAATTAATTGTATTTAACCTTGTGAATGCTCTCTTCGTCATCCTCGGGCTTGCCGGCAATGAAATTGCCGTCGAAGCAAGCAGAGCAGACTCCGCAGTCGATAGTGTTAAGCGATGCTCTAAGAGAATCGAGTGTGATATAAGCAAGTGAATCAGCACCGATCATATCCCTAATCTCTTCAACAGTTTTTGAACTTGCGGGAAGCTCTGTCTCTGATGAAGCGTTAACGCCGTAGCAGCAGCCGAACTTTACCGGCGGGGATGCAAGTCTTACATGGACTTCCTTCGCGCCGTTCTCCCTTAAGAATGTGATGATATGCTTTGTCGTCGTTCCTCTTACG